>JBFWYJ010000258.1:0-5077 GCA_050186555.1 Bacteroidia bacterium | reverse complement strand
TTACAACCCGTTTTTTGTTGCTGCCAAGCGTTGGGGAAATAGTTTTCACACGTTGGTTTATGTTTCACCATTGTTAGAACATGATTTTTCTAAAAACTCACTTGTGTTAAATTGGCAAATCAATACTTCGTTTCATTACGTTATTCCGCAAACAAAACATTTCATCGGTGTTGAATTCAACAAAGAAATAAACAACGAGAAACTTGAAATGACTATTCGTCCACAAATAAAAATGAAACTAACGACAAAGTTGGCTATAGGCATTATTACAGGTATTCCAATAAATAAACACAATGAAAGTTGCAGTTCTTTTTTGCGAATTATTTATGAGCTGTAAACCATTCCCAATTCTTTCCAGATTGTGACTTTTACTTTGTAGTGTAATTTTAAATTAAAGACAATGAAATCGAAGATTCACAAACACCAAAATCAAACAAAAAATATCGTTTGTAAAAGACTAATTTTAACTACTTCATTTGTAATCTATTGCTTCGCAAACACGGTTTTCGGACAAGATATTCCTCAAAACCAAGTTCCTTCAGTTATTGTAAATAGCTTCCAACAAACATTCCCAAAAGCATTTGATGTAGAGTGGAAGTTAGATGGCGAAAACTATAAAGTAGAATTTGAAGTTGGTTTGTATGGAGCAGACCATGAAGTGTGGTATGACAAAACAGGAAAATTCGTCAGACACGAAGAAGATATTTCTAAAGATGATTTGCCTCAAAAAATCTCGAACAAGATCAGCACCGATTTTGTAGGATATAGTGTCGATGATGTTGAAAAAATAACTGAAGGCGACAAAACAATTTACAAACTTGAACTGAAATCTCTAACCGAGGAATGGAAAGTGGCTTTTGACAGCGAAGGGAATATTTTAAGTAAAGTTGCCGACTAAATTGAAAAATCTATTCTTAATCATATTGTTTTTTGTTTTAGGTAAATGCTTTTCGCAAATCAGTCCGCCCGGATTAGGTAAAGCCAGAGATGCGGATTGGTTTGCTTTTGGCATCCGCCAAGAATTAGACACGATTGAGGGTAAAGGTTGGCAATCTATCTCGTATGTTGGTTTGGGAAGAAAAAGCAATCCTGACAATTATGACCCATTTTACAAATCGGCAATTCTTGTAATCAATCAAGAATTTTATCATCAGTTTCATAAGACTTGGCAATATTCTTTAGCGTTGAGTTACCGCAGACAAGACGAATATCTTGACAGCAACCCTTATGAACACGATAACCCGAAATTAAAGCAAGAGTTTCGTTTGTACAGTAGACTTTTTTACACATTCAGCACTTCACGAATAAAACTTGTGCCAACATTCCGACAAGAATTCAGGAAATTTTACTCACCCGATTTTCAAAACACAGACGAAAATTTCCAATTTCGTACACGCCTGCGTTTACAATTAAAAGTCAATTTAGATAACAAGAAACAACATCGAATTATTGCAAGTTCCGAACAATTATTTTCAATCAGTAAAGAAAATGTGCCGGATACCTGGACAGATTTTACTTACAGAGAAAGCCGGTTTTCATTGTATTATTCGTATTCACCTAAAACATTGCCGTTTATTTTCAGCGTTGGTTATATGAACAATCTTGTTGGGCAGAAAAATCCGTATGATGTTCATTATTTAGCATTTGATATTGTAATTGAAAACCCGTTCAAACTACAACAACGTAACAAAGACAATATCAATGAAAATTTAGAATAAATGCGTTTAAAATTTTGTGTACAATATAATTACATGATAACCAACATGATTTATCGAATTAAAAAAGACTAAATTTGTATATATGCGAAGAGTGCTAACCATATTGTTTATTGCGACACTGCTTAGATGTTCTTTGTTTTCGAAACAAGTAGAAAACACAACCCACTATCAATTTTTAAATCCGTGTGCCTCTTATATTTTACCTGATATGTTGTATGAAATTTCCGGTTTAACAGATATTGATTCAGCGCATATCGGTTGTGTTCAGGATGAAAGAGGAATGATTTTTCTGTATAATCTTCACAATGCACAAATCGAATCAAATTCTACATTTTATATTGATGGAGATTATGAAGGAATAACTAAGGTTGAGAATGATATGTGGGTATTGAGAAGCGATGGTTTTCTTTTCAGAGTGAAAAACTATATGAAAGAGACTTCCTCCGTGAAGGATTCCTTTAACACACATATACCAATTAACAACAACGAAGGACTGTGTTTTGACGAGAAAAATAATATTCTTTTAATCGCGGCCAAAGGAAAAATAAAAAAATCTGAAGAAACTCGGGATCTCCGTTTTGTCTATGGATTTCGACTTGATTCATTACAAATGATTAATACGGCAATTTTAACCATTGACATAAATGACATACAAGCTCATATGGCAGAAAAGAAAATTTATCTTCCTCAAACAAAGAAGAAAAACGGAGAAATAAAGGAGGGAAAATTAAAATTTATGCCTTCAAGCATAGCTATTCATCCCATTAATGACAGATTCTATATATTATCGGCAGTAGATGGTTTGATGGTCGTATTTAATAGAAATGGAAAAGTGGAAGAAGTTCACCTTTTGTCTCCAGAACTATTCCCAAAAGCAGAAGGGCTTACCTTCTTACCAAATGGAGATATGTTTATTGCTAATGAAGGAAAAGGAGGCAAGGCAAGTCTGATGAGATTCTGCTACTGCAAAAAATGAATGCAAAGAATAAAATATTAATTATTGATGATGATCCAGATATTCTAACACATCTAAGCTTTAATTTTAAAAGGGAAGGATTTGAAGTTGATATTGCAGATAATGGCAAAAGCGGAATTGAAAAAGCAAAAATTCACAAGCCTGATCTCATTATTCTTGATGTTATGATGCCAATAATGGATGGCTTTGAAACATGTGTCAATATCCGCTCTATAACTGATCTCAAGGATACTCTTATAGCTTTTTTAACTGCTAATATTGAGGATTCAATGCAGATAAGGGGTTTTGATTGTGGTGGTGATGATTATATTGAAAAGCCTATTAAATTCCCATTGCTTTTAAGCCGGGTACGTGCACTGATTAGGAGGAAGGATAAAAATATTAAGCCTAATCAAGTAATTACATTATCAGGAATTTCGATTGACAACGAACGTCATTCGGTTCTATATAATGGAAATGAAATTTATTTGCCCAAAAAAGAGTTTGAATTATTGTATTTATTGATGAGTAAGCCTAACAAAACACTCTCTCGGGAGGAAATTTTGGAAAGCGCTTGGGGGCAGAATAATGTTGGAGATAGAACAATTGATGTACATATTCGAAAATTACGGGAGAAAATAGGTGGGCAACTTATTATAACCATAAAAGGAGAAGGATATAAATTTGAGATTTAAAATGAGATCAAATTTGTGTTGAGCACATTATCTATTAATTTGAATATTAACAAAAATTTACAATTTGTTTGTACTTACTTGGCATACTTTTCGTTATTGTGGAAATAAATCCACTAAACAAAAGGAGGTTAATATGCCACCAAAGTATAATAGATGATAGTTTTTAAATTTTCCGGGAGTGGAAATATTTAAAATGGGGTTTCTCTTCAATTGGTTCTCTTCCTCAAACAAATATCCTGACAATTCTTAGTCAGGTACAGAACCAAAATAAATAATCAAATAATTTAATTTTTAAAATTTAGAACTATGGCCTCAAATTCTGAGACGGGTCATGCAAAGAATGTAGCAAACTTTGAAGACCTAATATCCTTCTGTACGGGATATGGAACAACGTACAATCCGGTAAACGTAAATATTAAACTACCTGGATTGAATGCAAAACATACAGCAGCTTTAGCAGCAATACAAGCGGTTAAAACAACAAAAACTGCGTTCGATAACGCAACCAATGCAAGAGAGATAATTTTTTCTTCACTTAAAAAACTATCTACGCGAATTGTAAACGCATTGGAAGCAACAACCGCAGCAAAACAAACCGTTGATGATGCTAAAACAGTAAATCGTAAAATTCAAGGCAAACGTGCCAACGGTAAATTAACAAAAGCAGATGCAGGATTAATAGAAAATCCTGAGCAACCAACAGAGCCAGTGGATAAAACAATTTCCGTTTCACAACAAATCTATGATGCCTTGATTGATAATTTCGCAAAGCTTATACAAACTGTTACCGCAGAACCTTTGTATTTTCCAAATGAAACAGATTTAAAGGTTGCAACACTTAATACGTTACTTACAAACCTTAAAACAGCCAACACGGGTGTGATAAGCACAACAACAGCGTATAGTAATGGTAGAATTTCAAGAGATACTATTCTGTATGCGCCAACAACAGGCTTGGTTGATATGGCTCTTGAAGTTAAGAAGTACGTTAAATCCTTATTTGGGGCAACAAGCCCGCAATACAAACAAGTAAGCGGTTTACAATTCAAAAAATACGGCAAGTAACCGTAAAGTTGAGGGGTTCAGAAATGAATCCCTTTTCTTTTGTAGTATTCTGCCATCGGCAAAAAGAAAGTTAGCACCAACCAAAAGTAATCTTGCCTTGGCAATGAGAAATCCCGCAACCGCTTTTAGAAATTTCGCAATAGCAAAAAGAAATCTCGCATCGGAAAAAAGTTTTTTCAGACCAGCTCTCAGAAATTTCGCGTTGGCAAAAGGAAATCTTGCACCGGAAAAAAGAAATCCCGCATAGGAAAGAAGAAAGTTAGCGCCCACCAAAAGAAATCTCCCTTTGGAAGCAAGTAAAGCGCACCCGTTCAGGGATGCACTATTACTTGCCACTACGCACATTTCTTTTGCCAACCCGCAAGTGTTTTGTGTCATGGTTTTTGTCCCACCCGCTTTTAGCACATTTGCCTCCTCGTTCCTGCGGGGGCAAAAGAGCTAAAGCAATCCCGCAAAACAAAAACGCAAGCCACAAAAGCACTTTTTGCCATAAGAAAGGGTGTTGGGTAAGTCCTCGCATCCGAGAGCCAAACAGGGGAAGTTTTAAAAGAAGCCATCCCGAAGCGGAAGTTTTCAAAAAGGTGCATCCAAGAAGCCCAAAAAGAAGCAGGCGGAAGAAGCAAAAAGAAGCGATTATTTTCGGT
>JBFWYJ010000257.1:0-5143 GCA_050186555.1 Bacteroidia bacterium | reverse complement strand
ACCAAAATGTTGATTCAGATGATTTGCAGAATGCTTTTGAAGATGAGACAGGAATGGATTTGACATGGTTTTGGAACGAGTGGGTTTATAAAGGAGGAGAGCCTTCATATCAGGTTGAGTTTAATGAGGTGTTGGATCAGGGAAAAAAATCTTCACAGTTTATAGTAAATCAAATTCATGAAAGAAATGAAGTGATAGGATTGTTTAAAATGCCTATCAAGTTTCAAGTGTTTTATGAAGATGGTACAAAGGATGAAGTGGTTGAAATAATAGAAAATGAGTACCATCAGGTTGTCATTCCTAATAGAAATTCCAAACCGATTTCCTATGTATTGTTTGATCCGAATAGTGAAGTTTTGAAGACTGTTCAATTTAAAAAGTCGTTAAAAATGTTGGAAAACCAGGCTTTTAAAGCAGTTAATATGATTGATAGGTATGATGCGGTTTTGGCAATGAATTAATTTTCTCTTGATCAAAAAAGAGATGTGTTGAAGAAATTATATAAGCAAAACTCATTTCATGCAATTCGCTCAGAAATTGTAAAGCAGTTAATAAATGATTCAAAAAGCATGGATTTGATAAAGGATGTTTTGAATTCCAACGATGTTCAGGTTAAGAAAACACTAATTCAGTACACCAGTCAAATAAATCCAACGTTAATAGCAGAGTATGAGAAGTTATTATCCGATTCATCTTACGAGCTTATAGAAATAGCGCTGGAAAAATTATGTATTCAAAATCCATTTCATGTTTCAAAATATATTGACTTAACAGCAGGTATTGAAGGCACAAAGGGAAGAAACGTGAAGATTAAAAATTTGGAATTGGCTTATTTATTTCTTGGAAATAACAATGAAACAATAAATCAATTGGTTGATTTTACATCAAATTCATATGAATTCTTAACGCGGGTTAATGCCTTCGCAGCACTTACCAGATTAGACTATATTAATGAAAAGGCAATTGAGAACGCTTTAATGGCTGCATTAAGTAACAATGGCAGATTAGCCGGACCGGCAAAAGCTTATATAAAAGAATTTTATGCGAAATCAAAGCATCAGAAGTTAATACAATTAAAGGTTATTGAATTTGCCAGGACTGATTACGACAAGAAAGTACTTTATTCTTTGTTGAATTAAATAAAAGTTGGAATTAGATTTTAAATCCGATTAAACACACATCATCAACCTGTTCTAATTCGCCTAACCAATTATTGAAATTTGCCATTAACAATTCTTTTTGTTCTTCAGGTGATTTATCAGCGTTCTTAAGAATTAATTCATTTAAAGGCCGGTATTTGAATTTCTTGCCTTTTGGTCCGCCAAATTGATCTGCATAGCCATCTGTGTACATATAAAGCCAGTCATTTTTATGTAACGTAATTTTTTTGGTTAAAAATGAATCTTCTTTTATTCCCAAACCAACAGGCATCTTATCTTTATGTAATTCTTGAAAAGTCCCATTAGAGACCAGTATTGGCGCATTATTGGCGGCGGCATATGAAATTTCAATTTTTTGTTTGGAAGAAATGGAATTGATTTCCGGAATTTTAATCAAAATCCCATCAAATCCGTCCTTTTGCCCTTCTTTGCTGATATTATCGATTAGACGTTGTCTTACGTAATTTAAAATATCTCCAGGCTCTTCAATATCTTTTTCGTTTATTGCTTCACTTAAGAAACCAATGCTTAACAAACTCATAAAGGCGCCCGGAACGCCGTGTCCTGTACTGTCACAAACTGCTAAATAGAAATTATTGTTGTGTTTAGCAGCCCAGTAGAAATCGCCGGAGACAATATCTTTCGGTTTGAATAACACGAAGTGACTAGGGATGTGAGATTGTAAAAATTCTTCATGCGCTAATAAGGTATATTGAATTCTTTTAGCATAATTGATGGAGTCTAATATTTCTTTTTGTTTTTCTTCGATTACATGTTTCTGTTCTTTTATCTCAATGTTTTGGGCTTCTAATTTAATGTTCGCCTTTTTCTTAATGGCATAGCTTCTATAGACAAAGAAAGCCAATCCAATAACTAAAATAAGTCCGATGCTAATAGCAATATTCAGTATTTTTTGTCTTTCACCCTCTGCTTTCAGCTGTTTATTTTCTGCGACTTTTTTTTCTGTCTCGTATTTGGTTGACATTTCGGCAAAGGCATTGTTTTTATCTTGAAGTAATAAAGAATCCTGGTATTGAAATTTTAACTGAATAGCTTGAAAAGCTTTTTCATAGTTTTTTCTTTCGGAGTGTATATCAGCGTAGCTGGAATAAATATCTACCAAATTTTCAAAGTCTTTAATTTCGTATGAAGCTAAAATGGCGCTATCTAAATATTGAGTAGCAACAATGAAGTTCCCCATGTCATTATATAAAACACCAATATTATGATAAGAAGCGATTAAGTCTTTTTGTTGTTTTAATAACTTGCTATAATTTAGGTATCGAACAAAGTATTGCATTGCATCATTAAACTTATTTTGTTCTTGATATAAGACACCAATATTGTTAAGATTTTCAATAATTCTGGCTGCGTTATTTAAATCTAAATTAATAGCCAAAGATTTTTTCCAATAATAAATGGAAGAATCCTTTTTGTCAATTGAATAGTAAAGTATCCCTAAATTATTATAAGCAATAGAAGTATATTTTTTATTTTCATTTTGAGTTGATTTTTCTTCAAGTTCAAAGAATTTTTGAAATGCTTTGTTGATTAATCCTTCGGATTGGTATATTAGTCCTATGTTGTTTATGGCCATGAATTGACCATCATAAAGTTTTAATTTATTGTAAATATTTTCTGCTTTAATGTAATAACTTAATGCTTTAACATTATTACCTAAATTGTAATAACTAATGCCGAGAAAGTTTAAGAAGTCGGCAATAAAATTTTCTGAATTCATTCTACTAGAAATATTTAGCCCTTTCTGTGAATAAACAAGAAGAGAATCACTGTTTGTAGATTGATAAAAGTCACAAATTTTTATGATTATAGATAATTGCGTTTTTGAGGGTGCATTGGTCAATGCCTTCTTTAATGAATCCAAATTTTCGCCTTTAATGGTGAAAGTAAATAATAGAAATATGAATAATAATTTTCTCAATATCTAATTATAGAAATAAATTTCGAATTAAATTAAAAATTCTTAGCTTAGGAAAAACAAATTTTATGGGAAAAGCTAAAGGCATATTAGTAAGTAAGCCCGCTGGAGGCGGGACTGCTCAATTAAGAATTTCAGTAACAGAAGGAACCGCAGGTGGCGGAAGCACTGACGGAAGTGGAACAATTTCAGGAACAACCGGTGGTACACCAATTGCTCCCGGTACAATTTACACGTTTGATGGAGCCTCATCCGCGAATGTTGGTGATATTGTGGACTTTGAAGCGGGCGACAACAATCAAGCTACAGATGTGGTTGTTGCAACTGCAGGCATATCAATAACCGGAAATTACAATGATAATTTGGTGGTTGCTGCCGGACAAAGTGTAGTATTAACGGCTGCAAACGTTGATGGAAAAATCAGTGTTAATGGCGGGTATCTGTGTATCACAAATAAATCTGACATTGAAGGTAAGGTGGAATCAGATGTTGCCGGCTCTTTTTTGTCAATAGATGATTCAAGCATTGATGGTAAAATTGATGTGTCCGGTGCTTCCAATGTTTCATTATCAGGAATAAATGTGGATGGGAAAGTTTCATTGAACGGTAATACATATTCCGGTGTAAGTGGTTGTACTATTTCAGGTAAACTGGAAGTCTTAAATGCTTCAACCTGCGCTTGTAAAAATAATACTGTGCAAGGCCAATCAAATACTCCCGGCTGTAATTAATTGCTCATTATTTCTTAATAACCCATGTTATACAGGCATGGGTTTTTTTATGCTTTTCAATATATTTATCACTTAATGAAACCAAAACGTATTATTCTTATTAGACATGGAGAATCTGAGGGAAATGTCAATAAGGAAGTCTATGCTAAAAAACCGGATTATGCATTAAATCTTACTGCAAATGGAGAAAAACAATCTCTGGCTGCGGGAAAAGAATTGAAAAGTATCCTTAAAAGAGAATCTGTTTTCTTTTATGTTAGTCCGATGTGGCGCACGCGGCAAACTTTTGAGAAAATTGTAGAAGCTCTTCAACCGAATGCAATTAATTACCTGGAAGAACCAAGAATAAGAGAACAGGAGTGGGGGCATTTGAGAACTAAAAAAGAAAGTCTTGCCATAGAAAAGGATCGCGACGCTTATGGTGTGTTTTACTTTAGAATCCCTGACGGTGAATCTGCTGCTGATGTTTACGACAGAGTAAGCGATTTTTTCGGAACCTTGCATAGAGATTTTGAGAAGGATAATTATCCTGATAATGTTGTAATCGTTGCACATGGTATGTCTATTCGCCTTTTCTTGATGAAGTGGTTTCACTGGACAGTAGAAGAATTCGAGCTGTTAGCGAACCCAAGAAATTGCGAGATAATTGTATTAGAAAGGGGTAAAGACGATAAGTATATTTTGAAGAATGAATTAAAGAAGTATGATAAACCTGATCATAATTTCCAAAACCCAATTAAATTAAAAGGTAGAAAGTGGTAACTTATTTTTTGTTTAAATAGCTCTGCCAATAATTTAAGATTTCTTCCCTGTTAGCTTTAGAAACATAATCCTGATAATTTCCATTCTTTCGTAAGGAATAGATTAAAAGTCCTTGATCCTCCTTTTTTCCAAGAAAATATTGATTAATTCTTGATTCATTAATCGTTATTTCTTTAGGTCCGGCAAAACTCACTTTTCCGAAATTAATTTGGCATAAGACCCAATGTAACATAATGGTTTTGGTGCTATCGTTTAGATTGTCTATAAGTGTTTTGTTGATTTTTTTACCTTTCCGAACCAATTTTTTAGCATACTTGTCATTAATACTAAACATTGCTTTGTTTTCATGGTTAATGGCGAATTGCCCGTCATTCAATTTTTCAATGTTTCTCAATATGAAAAAATTCTGCGAATACCCAAAAAATGTAAATACAATAAGAATTGTGGAATATATTTTTTTATAAGCCATAGTATTTAAAGGTAAATATTTTAAATTGGGATGGATATTAAAATTTTCAAAATAAAGTTAATAATTTTCATTTTTTTAATGG
>JBFWYJ010000256.1:0-5162 GCA_050186555.1 Bacteroidia bacterium | reverse complement strand
CCCTCTATATTATTACCCGGCAAATTAACGAATGGGGAGTTATTTATTAGCTCTATATTCTTATGCTCATTCATTAGTGTTTGAGAGAAACTATTAAACAATTCTTCAACCAATTGATTGTTTTGTGTTGTCTTTGGCTGAAACATTAATAAACTTTTTGCTAAAAGCGCATTGCAAATTTCAGACAACTCCTTGGTGTCCTTGTAATCAGGGGTAACCTTATGAATGTTATTTAAGTGGGTTATTGCTTGAGAATATGATTTATTTTCCATTGCTGAAATGGCATTCTTATAACTTGGTTCGCAAGAAGCTGTTATAGTCAAATCTCTTACTTTCCTGTATTCAGGTTGGTAATTGTTTACCAATTTCAAATAGGTAAGTGCTTCGTTGTATTTTTTTTCCTTTACCAGGTTTTCACCCAGCAAATAATTTTTTTCGCAATATTTATCTACTGCTTTTTTATAATCCTCCTCGTAATTAGGCGGATAATTTAATTTTACGTTCAAGCGTTCAGCCTTATCCGTAAAACTTTTCATTTTTTCATAGTCTTCAATAGACTCTTCATAACGTCCGGTATTGTAACTTCTGAAGAACTCAGAAGACATGAACGATACATACTTCTGTCCTACTTCCTTTAATTTAATTCGTGCGTCTACATTGGTAGTTTTTCTCTGTAGAGATTCCATATAAAATTCTGCCGCTTCATTTACCAAGCCCATTTTTTCAAGCTTTTCAGCAGCTTTGAAGTACTTTTTAGAACCAGTACATGCAGCCAGAATTAGAGAAAATAATAAAATATGGATGAAATATTTCAATGTATTGTTTGGAAAAAAAAGAGCACCATAAAGGTGCTCTTATTAGAGATAATAATTTATTAGTTGCCTTCTTCGGCCATTTTCTTCATTTCTTCGTCGAAGATTTTTTGGAACTTCATCTTGTCGTAATCTAATTTTAATTTAGCATCACTAGAGATTTTAGAATCCATTTTGTCAAATACTTCTTTCTTGCCTGCTTCAATTGCAATCCAATATGAATAGCTTCCATCTGGTTCTTTGAAGATCTTTTCACCTATTTCCTTAACATTAGAAATCTGTAATTTTACAACTTCACGTGCCATTTCTTCAAATTTGTTCTCGTACTCCTGAGCATTTCCAACGGTTCTTTGGTTAGTGTACTGGTCGGTAACACGCTTAATAGTACTTTGAATGTTTCCTGCTAATTCTGACTTAGCATTTTGAAAAGCAATTTTCTTAGCAGTTGCTAAATCTGGAGATTTCCCCATTTGTTTAGCTCTGAATGCGTTCTCATCACTTCTATATTCTTTAGAGCTGAATGGAACAGTTATTTCTACAGCACCCGTTTCTTTCTGAATCGGTTGTTTCTTTGATTTACATCCTGTTAAAGCCAAAACTGCAATCGCAGGGATAAATAGTAAATTCGCTTTTTTCATAAACTTAGTTTTAATTTATTTCTTGTTTAAAGGTATGTCAATTGGCATACCAAACTGGATAAAAATAAAATATTTAACGGATATTAACTAATTATTTTTAGATTAAATTAATGCTTTTTCTTCCGTATCTACCTCAACCCTAAGGTTTTCAATAATAAACTCCTGGCGTTCCTGCGTATTCTTACCCATATAATAACTTAGGAGTTCCTGGATACTCGCTTTTTGGCTTAACATTACGGGCTCTAATCTTATGTCCTTGCCAATGAAGTTTTTAAACTCATCCGGACTAATCTCACCTAAACCTTTGAATCGGGTAATTTCAGGTTTCGGACCTAGTTTTGCAATGGCGTCTTTTCTTTCGTCTTCAGAATAACAATACCTGGTTTCTTTCTTATTTCTAACCCTAAATAAAGGCGTCTGTAATATTTTCACATGATTACCTTTAATTAATTCCGGGAAAAACTGTAAAAAGAAGGTCAATAATAACAGACGTATATGCATACCGTCCACATCGGCATCTGTCGCAATTACAATATTATTATAACGTAAGTTATCAATACCATCTTCAATATTTAAAGCCGACTGTAATAAATTGAATTCTTCGTTTTCATAAACTACCTTTTTCCCTAATCCAAAACAGTTCAATGGTTTTCCTTTTAAACTGAAAACTGCTTGCGTATTTACGTCACGTGTTTTTGTAATTGATCCACTAGCAGAGTCCCCCTCACAAATAAATAAAGTAGTCTCTTCTTTTCTTGGATTACGATTGTCATCATAGTGAACTCTACAATCACGAAGTTTTTTATTGTGCAGGGAAGCTTTCTTTGCTCTTTCTCTTGCTAACTTCTGAATGCCTGTAAGTTCTTTTCTTTCTCTCTCGTTGGCTTGAATTTTCGCTTCAATTGCTTTAGCAGTTTCAGGATTCTTATGTAAATAATTATCCAGATGCTGCTTCATGAAATCACCAATAAAACTTCTGATGCTTTGTCCACCCGGTGCAATTTCATTTGAACCTAATTTTGTCTTTGTCTGAGATTCGAAAACGGGCTCCTGCACCTTCACAGAAACAGCAGCAACAATTGATTTCCTTACATCTGTTGGTTCAAAATCCTTTTTATAGAACTCACGGATAGTTTTTACAACGGCCTCTCTAAATGCGGCTTGGTGCGTACCACCTTGCGTTGTAAACTGACCATTTACATAACTGTAATATTCTTCAGTAAAATGCTCATTGCTATGCGTCATCGCAATTTCGATATCCTCTCCTTTTAAGTGAATGATAGGGTAAAGTGTTTCACCAGATATGTTTTTTTCTAATAAATCCTTTAACCCATTATCAGACTTGTACTCTTGTCCGTTTAAATAGAGCGTTAAACCAGTATTTAAAAACGCATAATTCCATAACATTTTATCCAGGTAATCTGTTATAAAACGGTATTTTTTAAATATGGTATCATCAGGTTGAAATTCCACATAAGTTCCATTTGGTTCATCCGGTGTTGATTTCAATCGATGTTCCTTTACCAATTCACCTTTGCTGAACTCGGCGGTTTTTGCCTGGCCATCTCGGAAAGCTGTCACTGTAAAATTACTGGATAGTGCGTTAACTGCTTTTGTACCAACTCCGTTTAATCCTATTGATTTCTTAAATGCCTCGCTATCGTACTTACCTCCGGTATTCATTTTAGAAACCACCTCAACTACTTTACCCAAAGGAATACCTCGACCATAATCTCTCACAGATACAATGCCATCTTTTACATTCACCTCAATCTTATCTCCTTCCCCCATCATGAATTCATCAATCGAGTTATCTAACACCTCTTTGATCAATACATAAATGCCATCATCAAAAGCGCTTCCATCTCCCAGCTTACCAATGTACATACCGGGCCTTGTTCTGATGTGTTCTTTCCAATCTAACGACCGGATATTGTCTTCTGTATAATTTGATTTTGCCATAATTTTAATGTTACTTGTTTGATGTTTGAAGTTTTTACATAATTAAGCGTGTAACTTGAAACTTCAAACTTTAAACTTTCTAATCTCCATCTAATAAATTACCTAATCCTCCTAAAATACTTCCTTCTTCTTTTCTGGAACCTGTTCCAAATGAAAGTATTCTGCTTGCCAATCTGCTAATCGGCAATGTCTGAATCCAAACTTTCCCCGGTCCTCTTAAAGTAGCATAAAACATTCCTTCACCACCAAACAAAGTGTTTTTAATTCCGCCTACAAATTGAATATCGTAGTTAACTGTTTTTTCAAATGCAACAATACAACCTGTATCAACTTTTACTAATTCTCCCGGCTGAAGCACCTTCTCGATAACATGACCGCCGCTGTGTACAAATGCCATGCCGTCGCCTTCCAATTTCTGCATGATAAATCCTTCACCTCCAAATAATCCTGTGCCAAGCTTTTTTTGAAATTCTATTCCAACCGAAACACCTTTAGCAGCACAAAGAAAACTATCTTTCTGACAAATAATTTTTTCTCCTAACTGAGACAAATCCAATGCAATAATTTTACCGGCATAAGGCGCTGCGAAAGTAACTTGACGTTTATCATTAGACTGGTTTGTGTAAACTGTCATGAATAAATTTTCACCGGTTAGTAATCGCTTACCTGCACTGAACAATTTACCCATGATGCCTTTCTCATTCCCGTCACCAAACAAAGTTTGCATTTGAACGCCGTCATTCATCATCATGAAACTTCCCGGTTCTGCAATCACTGCTTCTTGTGGATCTAATTCCACTTCCACACATTGCATTTCTTCACCGTAAATTTTGTAATCTATCTCGTGATTTTTCATAAAAATGTTTTTAGTTTGAGGTTGAAAGTTTACTAGCTATATGATAATATATAAAGTTTAATGTTTGATGTTAATTGTTAAAGTGATTTTGGTTTGAATTTCTCACCTTTAATGTCTGATCTTCTCAAATAAGTCATAAAGTTTGCAATTTTTCCTGCCAACAATTTACATTCATTTTGAAATTCCTCCAACTCAACCTCATTAATTACTTTTCTGTCATAAGTCCTATACAATTGTGAGCGAACTTCCCCTAATGAACCCTTTGCAATTGCTAAAAACTGAATAAACTCTCTATTCCCTGCCCGCTCATATCCTTCAGCAATATTATCCATTACTGAACCGGAAGAGCGCTCTAATTGTCCCTTTAAGTCGAAGTATTTATTCGTGTCTAATTTTTTAATAATTGGTAATAATTTAATATTTAAATTTCTTGCCATTTTCCAACTATCTAAATCTTCAAAGCATTTTATCGTCGCCATTTCCTAACCTCCTAAATAACATCAAACTTCGAACCATTAACTTCTAAACATTAAACCTAAAATGCATTACGTCTCCATCAGAAACTACATACTCTTTTCCTTCAATTCTTAATTTACCATTATCTCTACATGCTGCTTCCGAGCCAAAATTGGTAAAATCTGCGTAGCTCATCACTTCGGCCTTGATAAATCCTTTTTCAAAATCTGAATGAATTACACCTGCCGCTTGTGGTGCTTTAAATCCTTTTTCAATTGTCCATGCTCTTACTTCTTTCACACCTGCAGTGAAATAAGTTTGAAGTTTCAATAACTTATAGGCTGCCTTTATTAATTTGTTCACCCCCGGCTCATCTAATCCTAATTCCTGCAAAAACATTTGCTTTTCTTCATATGTTTCTAATGCCGCAATTTCTCT
>JBFWYJ010000255.1:0-5221 GCA_050186555.1 Bacteroidia bacterium | reverse complement strand
CGGCAATCCAAAAGTTAACACCTAAACCAATCTTTTTATTACCTGTATGAACATTAACTGCATTATCACGGTATGTATAACCAAAGCCTATTGTTGCATACGGGTCGAACCATCCTTCTTTTTTAGCAAAATGAGAAAATGCAAGTCTGGTATTAAAATCTGCTCCGGCATAAGTCCCATTTTTAGTAATGGTAACAGCATCTACCACATTTCCTGATTTATATTGATTGTAAGATAACTCCGCTGTAAAACTCCATCCTTTCTTATAATAGGCTTCAACAAAAGCTCTGGATGGATAAGGTGTAAAGTTCCATGCCTTTGTATCAAAAGGTAAACCCGTTTCTTTACCTCCGTCAACAACGATATGCCCGCTTAGACCAAAAGTCCATGTAGTGTTCTTGAAAAAACCTTGCGCATTTACATTTGAAATTACGAAGAAGAAAACTGCTAAAAATAAAATACCTTTTTTCATAGTCATATTAATTATTTTCTTCTTCCTCCTCTTTCGATAAATTTGTAGCGTTTGCCCAGCTTGCCGGGACGAACACCGCCCTGACCTTGTAATTTATAAACGATACCAACTGAGTGGTGTAAATAATTTGAGGTTCCTTCAATCATAGAAAACTTAGCTACAGACTGAGCGTTAAATCCAAGATTTTCCCAAATCCAAATATTGAAACCAAGACCGGTATTGAATGTTGGGGCAATAGATTTTGTTAATCCTGAACGAATGGTCATACCGTAACCTGCTGTTAAAT
Source organism: Bacteroidia bacterium (assembly GCA_050186555.1). Lineage (GTDB taxonomy): Bacteria > Bacteroidota > Bacteroidia > B-17B0 > Aurantibacillaceae > Aurantibacillus. The sequence goes on along the minus strand of JBFWYJ010000255.1, from coordinate 4,463 downwards.
AAGGATCGAACCAATTGGTTGAGCCAATTAATTCGTTTAAATCAAACTTCACATGAAAATCAGTAGAAAAACAAGTTGACCAATAAGAACCATTTACAATTCTAGGAGCACCTTCATTTTTTTGATTAATTACTCTTCCTGTTTTATACTGCGTATAGGCAAACTCAGCTTGAAAGCTAAAACCTGCCTGGTAATACCCATCAACCGTTAAACGCGTTGGATAAGGCAAGAAATTCCATGTTCTTGCAACATTAAACAAATTACCAAACGGGTCGCCGTCATCATCTACAACATGTCCGCTTACACCAAAGGTCCATGGTGTCTTTTTAATAAAGCGTTTGAAGCCACCGCCACCTGCAGTACTTTTATTAGATGTACGGGTTTTCATTTGTGCACTAATTTCAGTTGTCCCTACAACTATCAATGCTACAATTAACAAAAGAGAAAGTTTTTTTCGCATAACTATTTGATGCTTCAAATTTAAGTAACAATGATAGTGAAATTAGTTCTAAAATCAAAAAAGAATTAGCTATTCCCAATACTGCCTTTTAGTAAATTTAAAGTATTGATAATCATTGCTTTAATAATAATCATTTAAACATCTTCATGAAAAACTTATTAACATGTAAGATTTAAGCAAAAAATGTACTTTTTTTATTTTTTTTAGATTTTAGATTTGCAAGATTTTTTTAAACTTGGAAGGAAAACAATTACATAATCTAAAGTTAGCGTCTCTTTCTACACTAATTTTCCTGATTAACACTATATTATCAGGTCAGGATAGTATTTACAATAAGGAAGTTGCTAATATAATTTCAATAGTAAACCAAGTTGAAGAAGCTCAGAATTTTATAGACCAAATAGATCCGGATGAAGTTACTAAACTACCATACGGATTAAGAAAACAAATTGGTACAACAAGATATGTAATAGCCATCGATTCCATTAAATACAAGTCTAATGGCGCATACTTTAGCGCTTTTGCCGCGTTGGATTTTCCCGGCACTACAAAAAAACTTGCATTCAGAGCCTCTAACATTAAATTTAACCCTGCCGGCGTTATTGGCGGTGAGCAAGCAAGGCTTTATTTGGCATCTGAACATCTCATTAAAATTAACAAGGTTGTTTCCCTTTACCTTCCTAAAAATGTTCAGAATTACATAGTTTGGAATTGCAACGGCTTTGAAGCCATTAATTTATCAGGTACTTTTATTTTTAGTTCGGATTATTTAATTCCGGATTCTTCCAACACAGCAGATAAAACAGTCTCTGCTTCTTTCCAAATTTACACGAAAGACCTCCACCAATTCATTACTTCCATCTCTATGTCGCCTTTTCAACTTAAAGATCTGAAGGATTGGAAATTTGAGGTTAAAAATGCGACAGTAGATTTATCAGAGAACATGGATGCAATGGATATGTCTTTTCCTCCCGGCTATCAAAATCCTAACCTTGTTGCTCCTGGGATGTGGACTGGCTTCTTCTTAAAAGAATTTAATGTAACACTTCCAAAAGAGCTAACTGGAAAAACACAAACAAAAATTTCATGTAAGAATTTATTGATAGAACATCTTGGATTATCGGGTTCTATTGAAACTATATTAAATAATGAAGCGATTAAAAATGATTTGAATGGTTGGGATTTTTCAATTAGCAAAGTTGGGCTTGGTTTTGTGTGCAATAATTTAAACTCAGGTTTTTTAAATGGCAACGTTCAAATTCCCTTGCTTGATACAACTAGCAAATTAAACTATCACGCAAGCATCTTTTATAATCCTGAATTAAAAGAATCTGACTATAATTTTACTTTAAAAACATTATCAAATATCAGATGCAATATTTTTTCGGCGGGATTAAACTTGTACCCCAATTCATCCATATCAATCCAAAAAGTGAATGGGGCTTTAAAACCAAGAGCAATTTTGTCGGGACAAATCTTTTTTCTCAATGCTAAATTCAATTCCAATAACGCAAAAATCGGATTTCAGGATTTAACATTTATAAGTGACGCGCCCTATTTAACAAACGGCTTGTTCTCTTTTAATGACCCCAACGGGAAAAAACTTTCTTCTTACAGCTACCCAATAGTCGTTAACGATATTAGTCTCGGAATAATCCAAAATCAACCGGTTGCAGGTTTCAGTGTATCATTAAATTTAAATGACGAAACTGTTAATCCCTTAAGTGTTGGTACCAAGGTAATTCTAAAGGGAAAATTTAACAGGCGAGATTATTTTAATTCTGATTTAAACAAAAATGTTCCAAAAATTACTGGCGCTTTTGACAAAGTAGAAATACAAGCTATTCAATTAAATGCCTCTTCATTAACATACACCATGGCAGGTACTATATTGTATACTGACGAGCATCCAAAATATGGTAACGGATTCTTTGGTCAAATAAATGTTCATTTACCTAAGCTTAGTAATCCCATTCAGGCAAGTGTAGGTTTTGGTAAAAAAGAAGACTATCGCTATTTCTTTGCAGACGCTCGTTTACAAACTTCAATTAAGCTTGGAACGCACATCAGACTTACAAGTATAATTGGTGGTTTATACTATCACATGTCGCCGGATTTAATTAGTGAAGATCAATTCATTAATCTGAATTCAAATTTTTCATCCGTTAATAGTTCTGCTTTAAATTACACACCAACGAAAACTATTTCCCTTGGATTTAAAGCAGGTGCAGGATATGAGTATGCAATCAATCCATACCCTTTAAACGGAGACGTATTATTCGAAATGAATTTTACATCATCGGGTGGTATTGGAAAAATAGCATTGTCGGGAGATGTTTATGGGTTGAGTTCGGTTCAACTAAGAAACAATGCTCCTATAAAAGGTAAGATCGGATTGATTTTTGATGCTCCGAATTCAACATTCGATGCCTTAGCAAGAATACAATTCAAAGCAGGAACAGCTATTCAGGGTGATGGTTTTCTAAAATTTCACGCAGAAAAAGATGTCTGGTATTTGCATATAGGGAAACCAACCAATCCAAACACAATTAAATTAATGAATCTTGTTTCGCTGCCTTCCTACATCATGATTGGAAAAGTAATCGATCCGCCGTTTGAATTACCCGCTGCAATGAAAGGCAATCCCGTTTTTACACAACATTATGGTAAGAGAGATTTATTACAGCTAGGTGAATCACGCGGTTTTTGCGCAGGTGCAAAAATCACTTCTCATTTGGACAGAAGATTTGGATTTAGCTTTTTTAATGTACAAGGTTATTTCAATTTTGACTTAGGCTTTGATATGATGCTTTCCAACTATGGCGAAAAAGCTTACTGTGAAAATTCAGATAAAAAAATTGGGTTTAATGGCTGGCAAGCCAATGGTAACATGTATTTGGCTATGAACGGTGGCGTTAACATTAATGGTCATTTAAAATTCCCGTTTGGTTGTCCAAAAACATATCAGATATGTATTGGCGGTGTATGCACAGACATAAAAGTTGATTGCATCATTGACAAAGACTTTAGCTACAATGTTTTTGATGCGGGCGTAAACGCATTAGTAACTGCCAAAGCACCTAGTCCATTGTTTTTTGCCGGCGCACTTGACTGCCACTATTCAATCCTGGGCAAAGTGAGTGGCAATTTCAATTATGATTTTTCTTTTGGTAATCAATGTAAAGAAGTGTTGAAATGAGAAATTTATTAATCTTCATATTGTTTATTTCGACACTGATGGTTAACGCACAGGAACAAAAAGAAATGCTTCAAATTGAATCATTTGTTACAAATGAAAAAATCAAATTTCGCCTACGTCCAAATTCAAAACCTCAGTTTGATCTTTACAAAACAAAGGGAATTAGAATTACCAGAAAATCGGACAACAGTGAAAAGGAAGAAGTCATTTTAAAATTGCTAGCACCCTACTCTATTGCAGATACTGTTAACTGGAAGACGTTTTACAGAATAAATGAAGAAAGAATGGCCTTTGTGTATTCTTCTTTATACTCAGATAATAATTGGGATACAAAAATTGATAGCATAAAGAAAAAAGAAAATATGCTGTTCGATTTGCTTTTACTGCAATGTGATTTAGATTTAAACTCAGCCAAAGCATGTGGACTATTCTTTACCGATTCAATCCTTTCAAAAAATTCAGAATACACTTACAAATTCTATATATACACAAAGGATTCAACAGTTAACTTCTTACAATCTTACAAGGTTAACTCATCAAATTTATCGGAGAACAAGCCTATTACTCAACTCAATGGAAAATTAAAGAAGCATCAATGCCATTTGAAGTGGAATATCGATTCCATAAACAACAAATACAGTGGTTACAACGTAGAATTTTCGTTTGATAATAAGAATTTCAAACGTTTAAATAAAGCGCCCATTATTTCAATAACAAACCAATTTGAACCTATTAAATCTTTTATTGAATACAATCATAAACTTCAGGACACAACCTGCTCGATTTACTACAGGTATTTTGGTA
>JBFWYJ010000254.1:0-5231 GCA_050186555.1 Bacteroidia bacterium | reverse complement strand
TTGCAACATCTCTTGACTTGATGATAAGTGATTTAGTTTCTTTATCTAATTCTTCAATGTTGTACTCGGTTATTATACAATCGTATTTTATTTCCTTACTCATTTACTTTCAATCCTAAAATTATTAAATCCAATCTATCATCTTTGATTTGCGCCACGTTTGGCAAACATCCCCATTCTTTAAATCCTAATTGCATAAACAACTTAATACTTGGTAAGTTGCTTGAAAAAATAAACCCGAGAATGTTCTCAATGCCTAAACTTGGAGCTTGACTAATTGCAAATTGTAAAGCTCTTTTTCCAATGCCCTTGTTTTGCCAATTTGAATCTAAATACAAACTTATTTCTGAAGTTATACTGTAAGCCGGTCTGCCATAAAAATTAGAAAAACTAATCCAACCGCAATAACTACTTTCATGGAGGATTAACCAAATAGGCCTGCCCGTTGGATTATGAGAATTGAACCAATTAATTTTATTCTCAATGGATTGCTCTTCCGTATCTGCCGTTACAATTCCGGAACTGATTGTTTGATTATACGTATCAACAATCCTTTCTAAATCATTTATTGAAGCATGTTTGAATTGTAATTCCATCAGTAAAGAAAATTATTATAAGGATAACGCTTAATATGCAATTCTTTCACCAATTCATACAATTTTTGCTTCAGCTCATCCATGTTTTGCTTGTTAGTAGCGCTTATGAAAACACAATTGCTATCTAACTTTTGCATCCAAGATTTTTTTAAATCATCCAAAGAAATATTTTCTCTTAAAACCGGTGTTAAATCATCATCCTCTTTTGGCACATATTTAAACGCATCAATTTTATTAAACACCAATAATACAGGCTTATTTCCTGCGCCAATTTCTTGCAAGGTATTATTAACTACAGTGTAATGGTCCTCAAAGTTTTTATGTGAAATATCAACTACATGAATTAATAAATCCGCTTCTCTTACTTCATCAAGCGTGCTTTTGAAACTTTCTACCAATTGAGTAGGGAGTTTTCTGATAAAACCTACCGTATCACTTAACAAAAAAAACAAATTATCAATGGTTACTTTTCTAACTGTTGTATCAAGTGTTGCAAACAATTTATTCTCTGCCAAAACTTCGCTCTTACTAAGGGAGTTCATGATGGTACTCTTCCCAACATTAGTATAACCAACCAAGGCCACGCGAATTAACTCCCCTCGGTTTTTACGTTGTGTGGCCATTTGCTTGTCAATTTCTTTGAGACGGGTTTTCAAAAGCGCAATTTTATCCTGCACTATACGTCTATCCGTTTCAATTTCCTTTTCACCGGCTCCACCTCTGGTTCCTGTACCACCTCGCTGTCTCTCCAGGTGAGTCCACATACCTTTTAATCGCGGCAGTAAATATTGGTATTGTGCTAATTGTACTTGTGTCTTAGCGTGAGCGGTTTGCGCACGTTGTTCAAAAATGCGTAGAATTAATGTGGTTCTGTCTAATATTGTTTTACCAAATGCTTTTTCAAGATTTCTTTGTTGTGAAGGAGATAACTCATCATCAAAAATGATTATATCAATTTCATTTTCTTTAACAAACGTAACTGCATCATTTAGTTTACCTTTTCCGATAAATGTTGCCTTATCTGGACGCTCAAGTTTCTGCGTTATAATACGTTTTGTTTCTAAACCATAAGTTTCAGAAAGAAACTGAAGCTCCTCCAAATATTCATTGGCAATTTGTTCGTCTTGAAGTTTTCCAACAACTCCTATCAATAAACAAGTCAGTTGTGGTTTTGCAGTGCTAATGGACTTGTCACCCATGCAAAATTAGTGCGCTTTAATATTGGTATTTACAAATTCTGCGATAGCCGCAGCTTGTTCCTGATTAACGTTTGCAGCCGGCATTGAGCCTTTTCCGCTTAAGATAATATCAGAAATAGCTTTTGTATCCATAGTTGTAGCCGACAAATCACTTGCTCCGGCCATTCCTAATTTACCGTCATCTCCGTGACACATTTTACATGTATTATCATATAGAGATTTTCCATCGACTAGCTCTGTTGAGGCGCCGTCCTTTGTAATATTTTTTCTTTTGCTGTAAACCTCAGCAATACCATAGCTGCCGGTTATTAGCAACAAACTTAAAGAGGCAAGAATTTTATTCGATTTTTTAAAGCCAATTACGGCCAATGGAATTGATATTAACACCATTGTAATCTTTATCCAGAAAAGATAATCATACTTACTGCCAAAAGGCAAATTCATTGCTAAATAAATACCAGTAATTAAGAAGAGAGAGCTAATAATCATTTCAGGAACCTTAAACATCTTGGTAAACTTCGCCAAGAGATCTGTTTTATTTCCTAATAATAAAATTGTTTTAATAGCATACGTTAATAAGAAAAGTGTAACAACCAACGTATGAGTATGCAACATGCCTTTATACATAATTTTTATTTGCTAAATTAACAATTTTACGGGGATTTGGTATTTAATTTAGGAATCTATATTAAACTCGTTAAATTTGGGAGATATTGCACAAATGAATAGGTATGCGTACATATTAATTATCCTCTTTTTTAACTTATTAGGCTATTCACAAAGCACTTTTCCTGAAAATGGAGCGCCAACGCCTAATCATTCTATTTATGCTTTTAAAAATGCAGTTATCCATACTGATGCTTACAATACGCTTCAAAACGCAGTTTTAATAGTGCAAGATGGAATGGTGAAGGAGGTCAATACTTCAGGAGCCTATCCAAAAGAAGCCATCGTTTATGATTTAAATGGCAGACATATCTATCCAACATTTATTGAATTGTATTCTGATTATGGTATTGCTAAGACAACATTAAAAAAACGTGAAAGAAGAAATCCACAATTGGAAAGTAATCGCAAGGGTGCCTACGGCTGGAACGATGCTATTCATTCTGATAACGAAGCACAACTTGAATTTTCACACCAAAAGGATAGAGCTCAAGAATTATTAAAAAATGGATTTGGTGTAGTGTTAAGTCATGTACATGATGGCATAATGAGAGGAACAGGTTGTCTGTCCTTCTTGAATTATAGTAAAAAAGAAAATGAAAGCATGCTAATTAGCAATGCCGCAACCTTTTTGTCTTTTGATAAAGGTAGCTCAACACAAAATTATCCAAGTTCTTTAACCGGTGGGATTGCATTGATTAGACAAACATATTATGATGCAGCTTGGTACGAACAAAACAGACAACAATTAGAAACAAACATAAGTCTGGAAAAACTTAATGCCAACAAAAAATTACCGGCAATATTTGAAAGCAATGATAAATGGAACAATCAAAGAATAAGCAAAATTTCGAAAGAATTCAATATACCTTATATCCTAAAAACGGGAAACAATGATTACCAGAGAGTTGATGAATTAAAGAAATTAAACCTCCGCTGCATCGTTCCGGTAAATTTTCCTGATGCTTATGAAATACCGGATTTATATGAAGTAAATAATATTCCTTATGCGGATTTAAAACATTGGGAAATGGCTCCCGGCAATTTAAGTTACTTTGAAAAAAACAAAATCAATTTCTGTATTACTTCATCCGACAACGAGCAAAAAGCTTTTTTACCTAACTTACGTAAAGCAATCGAAAACGGATTAAGCAAAGAAGCAGCCTTAAATGCCTTGACTTCTGTACCTGCAGAATATCTTTCAGTTCAAAACAAAATCGGAAAAATTAAAGCAGGCTACTACGCATCGTTTTTTATTAGTGATAAAGATATTTTTGAAAACGACGCTAATGTTTTAATCCATTGGGTATACAATCAAAATATTGTTCTTTCTAATTATTCAGGAAAAGATATCAGAGGAAATTACGAACTGAATTTAGACAAAAATAAACTTAACCTTTCTATTACAGGAGAAGGACAAAAACTTCACTATAAACTAAAAAAAGATACTTCATCACTAAAAGCAACTGGCTCATTTGAAGGCAATCAATTAAAAATTAATTTCTCACTAGACACTTCAAATTATTATACATGTTTATTTGAAATAGACAATTTAAATAAAGTGTATAACGGCCAGTTTATTGACTTAAGTAATAATAGCGGTAACTGTAAATTGTTTTTTGTAAAAGAACTCAAAAACGATTCAATATCTAAAAAGAAAGATGCAAAATCAATTATTGAAGCCAAGATACTTTATCCATGGCAAGCATATGGTAATGAAAATCCTTTCAGTAAAACTCAGGTGACCTATTTATTAACGAATGCCAACTTATGGACAAACGAAAACGATAGTCTTTTAAACGAGGTAGACATCTTAATTCAAAATGGCAAAATCATTTCTATTGGAAAAAATTTACGTTCATCGGCTCCAAAAAATACAACAATAATTGACTGTAAAGGCAAACACATTACACCGGGTATTATTGACGAACATTCTCACATTGCATTAACAAGAGGTGTTAATGAAGGAACTCAGGCAAGTAGCGCAGAAGTTAGAATGGGAGATGTTATTAATCCTGAAGACGTTAATATTTACAGGCAATTGGCGGGAGGTGTAACCTCAGCTCAATTATTACATGGATCTGCGAATCCAATAGGCGGACAAAGCGCTATCATAAAATTGAGATGGGGAGCAACTGCGGAGGAAATGAAATTTGAAAATGCAGATGGCTTTATCAAATTTGCTTTAGGAGAAAACGTTAAGCAAAGTAATTGGGGAGATGCAAGTGTGCACAGATTTCCTCAATCAAGAATGGGTGTAGAACAAGTCTATTACGATTTCTTTACTCGTGCGAAAGAATATGATGCATTAAACAAACAAATAAGTGCTGCAAAAACAAAAAGTTTAATCCCTAGAAAAGATATTGAATTAGAAGCACTGGCAGAGATAATAAATAAGAAAAGATTTATCACTTGTCATAGTTACGTTCAAAGTGAAATAAACATGTTGATGCACGTTGCAGATAGTTTTGGTTTTAAAGTAAACACATTTACGCACATTTTAGAAGGTTATAAAGTGGCAGATAAAATGAAAGCACATGGTGTGCACGCTTCAACATTTTCTGATTGGTGGGCATATAAGAACGAAGTAATGGAAGCAATACCTTATAATGCAGCCATATTAACAAAGATGGGAGTTATTACTGCTATCAATTCTGATGATGCTGAAATGGCAAGAAGATTAAATCAGGAAGCTGCAAAATCAATTAAATATGGCGGGCTTTCCGAAATAGAAGCATTAAAATTAGTCACATTAAATCCTGCAAAAATG
>JBFWYJ010000253.1:0-5231 GCA_050186555.1 Bacteroidia bacterium | reverse complement strand
CTACTTTGGTTGTTCCTGATGCTTCCGGCAATTCCTCCAATCCCTGAATTCTTGGTTCTAGCGTTGATTCGAAATTTTCAGATTCAGAATTAATAATAGCGGCTAAATCTCTGGCTACTCCATAATGAGAAGCTGCATCACTTCTGTTAGGCGTTAAGCCAATTTCAAACACAACATCATTCTCAATTTTATACACCTTTGAAATTGGTGTTCCAACTTCATGATGACTATCTAAAACAATGATTCCGTCATGTGACGCGCCAAGCCCAATTTCATCTTCCGCACAAAGCATGCCCTCACTAACAGCCCCACGTATTTTTGATTTTTTTATTTTGAATGGCTCTCCTGTGCTTGGATACAACATCGTATTAACCAGAGCCACAACCACTTTTTGTCCCTGCGCAACATTTGGAGCGCCACAAACAATATCCAGTTCGACGTCACTTCCAACATTAACTTTGGTACATTTTAATTTATCAGCATCAGGATGCTTTTCACAGGACATTACTTCGCCAACCACCAATCCGTTAAATCCTCCTTTAACGCTTTCTATTACTTCAATGCTCTCTACTTCCAAACCAACATTCGTTAGTTTTTCTGCCACCACTTCAGGTGGTAAATCAATATCAATTAAAGTCTTTAACCAGTTATAAGAAATTTTCATAGTGACTCGATAAAATCTGAAACGCTAAATTACCAAATTATAGGCTTTTATCCTTATTTGATTACGGAAAAGCGTCTTATTGTTTGAGTATTGCCTGATGTTGCCTTTACAAAGTAGACTCCGGAAGGTAAAGTGCTTATATCCACTTCCATTTGAGTTGATTGTTTTGCATTAATTTGCGTAGCTAATTTATTTCCCTGAATGCCAAATAATTCAATCTGATTAAGCTTTGTATTGCTTCTTATTCTCAATTCATTATTTGCCGGGTTAGGGAAAACCATCAATAAATTGCTGTTTAAATTTTCTACCTCCAATCCTACTGTAGTATTTACGAAAATGTCGTCAATGAAAAAATTATTTCCCGGACCATTTACATCAGGTGTAAATACAAATTTGAAATGCATATTTCCATTATTCAAGAAAGAATTTAACGCAACATGCTCTTCTTTCCAGTCTTCCGCGCTTGGTGTACCAAATTCAACACCATTAATTGGTGCTCTTGTATTTAATCCCGCACCGCTTTGATTATAGGCTAATTGCCAATTTGCGCCACAATCAGTTGATACAAAAATTTGTAACTGGTCGTTGTTTCCGCTTTGTTGTGTGTAAGCATAACTGAAAACCAATTCCGCAAAATTAAATCCGTTTAAATTATATGGTGGTGTAAAAAGCACTACACTTTCATTTGGGTTATCGAGATAATTATTAATGTACAAGCTTTTTGAACCTGACTTTCCTACATTTGAATTTAATTTAAATCCGCTACCATATTGCGGTGTGGATGTTAGCCACACGGTGTCTGGATAAACAAAAGATTCAAAGTCTTGTGAAGTATTGAGCGGTTTTGCAATGGACGATAAAACAGCAATAGCATTATTCTTAATTACTGAATCTGCTCCAAAAGAATTTGCTGCCTTTAATTGCACATTTTTGAATCCTGAAGTATTAAATATTAAACTGCCATTCTGATTTGTAGATGTAGAAACAGCTCCCAGAGCCGACCATGTCCAGCTTGTTGGTACACCATTATAACTTTGATCAAAAAACTGATATGCAGTTCCGGCGCAAATGCTTGCATCAGAATTAAATTCAGCCTTCGGCGGGCAGTTGTAATTTGGAGAAATAACACCTGTAAAAGAATGATTTGAAGCGCTCACCAAATTATCCCTTCCTGCTGTTCCGTTAATAATCACATTCTGCATTCTCGTTGCCTGACCAATTGTGAACATATTAGAGCAATAGGCATATTCCATGTAATTCTGAATATTTTCTTTAACTGTTGGCGTACAATCAATTGTATTGAATAAATTGCAAAAACTGTGTCCCTTCGTGATTGGTGTATCGTTTACACCATCATCCCCGCAAGCCACTCCGGGATTGTTGGAGTTGCCCCAAACATGACTCAACCCAAACCAATGTCCCACTTCGTGTGTCAATGTTCTGGAACGATAAGTAGATGAAGTACCAATATCACCCACGTAATTATGTCTGGTAACAACAGCATCCATTATTTGCGGCGCCGTTCCCGGTAAAAAAGTATATGCAGCTGCATTACTTTGCATATTTTTTACCACATAAATGTTCAGGTATTTATTTGGGGGCCAGGTGTAATTATAATTCAAAATATCAACTTCCCAATTGGTATTTGCATCAAAATGTCTTGTTATCCCATTCGTACAATTCCCGTCAGGGTCTAAGGAAGCCAAAACAAATTCAATTTCACAATCAGCTGCAAGCGCCTTGAACTCTGTAACAATAGCGCTGGTATCAGAATTTAACTTTCTAAAATCTCTGGTTAATATTTGAACAGCACTTTGAATTTGGGCATCAGAAATATTTTCTGTACCCCCTTGATGTAATACATGAAACACAACGGGTACCGTATATATCTGCGTTGAACTTGGTTTTTGATTGATGATGATATCGTCCAACAATTTGAGTTTTGCATCGTAATTCGGATCTATTTTCCTTAAATAATCTTGTGCATAATTAAATCCGCATTTTTCTTCTTGAGAGAATCCCTTTAACAGAAACGTCAGCAATAACAATAATATCAGCTTACCAGCTTTTTTCATTTAACTAATTTAGTAAATTGTTTCATTTTCTATTACTTTTGTCGACATGCTTTTTCCCAAAACCATACAAAATCTAAAGATAGGCATTTTAGGGGGTGGACAATTGGGTCGAATGATTTTACAATCGGCAATTGACTTCAATTTAGACATAAGCATATTAGACCCGGATAAAAATGCCCCATGCAAGAACATGGTAAAGAATTTTGTTAATGGCAGTTTGGTAGATTTTGATGCTGTTTACAAATTTGGTAAGGATAAAGATTTAATTACAATAGAAATAGAAAATGTCAATGTTGAAGCTTTAAAGAAGCTGGAAGCAGAAGGAAAAAAAGTTTATCCACAGCCACATATCATAGAAATGATTCAGGACAAGGGATTACAAAAAATGTTTTACCAGCGACACGGTTTTCCTACTTCGGATTTTTTTATTGCAGAAAACAAAGAACAAATTTCCAAATACAAAGATTATTTTCCTTTCTTTCAAAAACTTCGTAAAGGCGGCTATGATGGAAAAGGTGTCGTTAAATTAGTTTCACCACATCACTTAGATAAAGCTTTTGACGCACCTAGCGTATTAGAAAGACTGGTAGATTTTGACAAAGAACTTTCTGTAGTTGTAGCGAGAAATGCCGAAGGAGAAATAAAATGTTTTCCTTCCGTTGAGTGCGAATTTAATCCGGAAGCCAACCTGGTAGAATATCTATTTAGTCCGGCTAACGTAAAAAAAACAATTGAGCGTGAAGCCATGCAATTAGCCTCTCACTTAATAGAGAAACTAGAATTGGTTGGAATACTTGCTGTCGAATTTTTCTTAACGCAAGACGGACAATTATTAATTAATGAAATTGCCCCACGCGTTCATAACAGTGGGCATCATACAATAGAGGGTAATGTTACCTCTCAATTTGAACAGCATTTACGTGCAATTTTGAACTTACCTTTAGGCGATACCGCCATAGTTAAACCGGCCGTAATGGTTAATTTACTTGGTGATTTTGGTCATGAAGGAGACGCAGTTTACGAAGGCCTTGAAGACATCTTGAAATTCAGTGGTGTTAAAGTGCATTTATATGGTAAGATGGTTACCAAGCCATTTAGGAAAATGGGACATATAACCATTATTGACGATGATTTACAAAAAGCCAAACAAAAGGCTAAGATGGTGAAGAATAGTATTAGGGTGATTTCTTAATGCATTCCGAATTTTGTCAGTTAAAAACAATTACAGAAAAAATATTTCAACCTAATCCTAAGCGTAGTTGAAAATTACGCTTAGTGGGTTAATAAAAGTGTTTCTTACTTCCCCTTCCCTTCGGGGAGGGGATTGAGGGGAGAGGTTTTTAACACAGTTCATTGGCAGATGCTCACGATACCTGCCTAATAGCAGGCTTCACCCATGACCAGCTACTCGAACTGACGTATTTTGAAAAACTTGTTCTGACAATAAATAATCCAAAAACCTTATTTATCCATTTTATAAACTCTAAAACCTAAACTAAGGCTTAGACTAAGAATATTAACTCCTTGCTTCTTAGGCGCTGTGGTGATATACTTTTGATTGATGTTGACCGGCAATGTTGACCAATAAAAATCCGGACTTAAGGCAATATAAATATGATTATTCAAATACTTTTTCAAGCTTACTCCTATTCTGAATGCAAAAGAAACCGCAGCATCACTTTCTATTGTCTGGGGTGTGATAGTTGTTATTGGTGCAGACTTTACTTCAACGATTTCATAACCCGGTGTTCTTCCCAAACAATAACCAAAAAGCACTCTTGGTGTAATAAAATTATTATCGTCTATTTTAATGACGCCACTAAACCCTCCCATAATAAAATGGTTGCGCCAATTGTTTTTTGATACTAACTTAAATTTGTTGTTTCCGTCAAGCACGTTTACCGCAAAAGCGTTTTGATCAAACGTGTTTGATTGACGCGAATAAGTAAATAATAAATGCAGATATTTTGTTAAGCGCACATTAATTCCGGCGCCAATTACATTTCCTTCTTTGGCATATCCCGCCAATTGATTCTGATAATTTCCTGAAGCAAAATCTCCGGTTGGCAATGAAAAACCAGGACTAAATTCTACACTGAATATTTCTGTGAACTTTTCCTGTGAAAATCTTGAAGTATCACTAACTAAAGTATCTGCAATTAGTCCCACATTATCATCAGTAATAGTGTCTGTGATTAAATCAACCTTCTTCGGCATCTCTAAAGTATCTGTAATCAAACCGGGATTTCCATCGGTAATGGTATCCGTTAAAATTACAGTTGTGTCTGATTGCGCATGAGAATATCCTGACAATATTGCCAAAAAAATAATCATTCTTAAAATGCGCTTGAGATTCATTCGTTATAAAATTAATCTTTTTTTTCTTGAAAGCATATGCCAGTTTCTTCAAGTTCCGCCAGCAATGGCTCATAAATTTCTTTTACTACCGGAATATGAACACCACTCAACTTTATCTTTCCTTCTAAGAACAA
>JBFWYJ010000252.1:0-5233 GCA_050186555.1 Bacteroidia bacterium | reverse complement strand
AGCGGATACATATCAATAACCGGACAACCGGGGCTGTTTAAAATAATTGCCCAAAGCAAAAACGGAATAATTGTAGAAGGGCTTCAGGATAAAAAGCGTTTAAATGTTTACGCGTCAACTAAAGTAACAACTTTAAGTGATATCTGTATGTTCACCACGGGAGACGACAAACCCATTAATGAAATAATAACCGCCATTTTTGATAAAGAAAAAGGTGGGCCGGCAATAGATAATAAATCTGATGATAAGGCTGTTGAAGCTTATTTTGCGGAAATTTTACCGGATTACGACAAGGATCGCGTGTATGTAAGTAACATGCGCAAGTTGTTCAACTGGTACAACATTTTACAATCTACTGATAATTTGAAAACCGAAGAGGAAAATAAGGATTCTAATGACGCCACCAAGAACATTAATTTGAATGCGGATAATAAATCTGCAACAAATGCTAATGCTGTAAAAACAAAAGTAAAAACTGCGGCAGGCGTAAAGAAAACTGCATCAGTTAGAAAAACAGGTTCTTCTTAAAAAATATTCTCCTTAAACTAATAAGCGGGCTATTTCAGTCCGCTTTTATTTTTTGCAGAAATCGCTAATCAATTTCTCCGCTTCAACGAAAGCTTTTTGTAAGTCTTCATTGATAATAATGCAATCAAATTTTTCTGCCGTTTTCAATTCTTGTTCGGCCTTTGCTATTCTTTGATTGATACTTTCAAGAGTATCAGTATGCCTATGGTGTAATCTTTCTTCTAGAGCCCGAATGCTTGGTGGCATGACAAATACCGCCAGTGCATTTTTACCAAATTGCTTTTTCAAATTCAGTCCGCCTTCTACGTCAATATCAAATATCACTACTTTTCCCAAAGACCAAAGCCTTTGCACTTCTTCCTTTAGCGTTCCATAATATCTTCCCGGATAAACTTCTTCCCATTCCAAAAATGACCCTTTTAGAATATTGTTTTTAAACTCTTGGTCGGAAAAAAAATAATAGTCTTTTCCGTGAATTTCTTCCCCTCTTATAGCGCGATTGGTGGCAGACACAGAAAATGCCAGATCCTCTTTAAACACCTCCAATAAATGCTTAACAATGGTTGTTTTGCCGGAACCAGAAGGAGCAGAAAATATGACAGCTTTGCCATTACCCATAAACAAAGATACCAATAAATTTTTGGGATTAGTGCCTAGCTATAAAATGAATATTGCAGCAATTATCATGATAATGATTATTACAAGATATTGCCACAAATCAATAAAATAAGGGTGCAGCTTTTTTAGCCTCTTGAGAATATTACTCATTCTTGAGAACTACCTTGTACTTTTGAGGAAGCTTGCCGGCTTCTTTGCAGTTTATGTTGTCTATCACCAACTCGCTTTTATCATCACGCAAATGCTCCTTTAAGTTCTTTGGAATTTGATTTCCTCCTATCTTAGCCCTTTTTACATCGCCTTGATTAGTAGAGCTAAATTCATAACTTGTGATTAAGCAGGTCTTGGAAAAATCTGAGCTTAAGTCTTGTATTTTTTTAACGCTTGCCCACTTCGCAGAAGTTAATTCGATTCTAATTTCATCTTGTGAAAAAACTTCCACAGAAATAAACAGAAAAAATAAAACGGTGATTAGTTGTTTCATGACGACTAATTAAACTATTTTTTTTAGAACTTACAAGATATTTTTACTCATTGCATGGTTTGGTTACCACTTTGCATCGGGCAACATTCTTGGCAGGGATTGCATCTCAGAAAGCATATATCCTAAATGTTCTGTATGAACGCCTTTTCTACCTCCTGTTTGCATAAAGGTTTCTTCCGGAATAGACAAGACGGCTTTTTCAAACAATTCTTTTATCTCTTTCTCCCAATCAGCTTTAATTTCAGCGAAATCCAAGCCTATATTTTCATACGAAAGTTTTTTATCTCCTTCAGTTGATTCAAATAGCTCTCCTGTAAACCGATATAATTCGCTTAATGCAGCATGCAATCGTTTTTTACTTTCATCAGTACCATTGCCAAATCTCACTACCCAACTAAATGAATGTCTTTTGTGATAGGTAATCTCTTTCAAAGATTTAGCCGCTATTCCCGCCAACGTTTCATCTTTGCTCTTTACTAATTTTGAATACACCAAATAATCATGGCTATCCATAAATGCTTGACGAAGAATTGTAAAAGCATAATCACCTTTCGGTAATTCACACATCAAACAATTAGTAAATTCTCTTTCGTTTCTGAAAAAAGCCAAATCATCTTGCGTTCTGCCTTTTCCTTCTAATTTGGCTGCGTACTCCAATAGTGAATTAGCTCTGCCAAAAATATCTAAGGCAATGTTTGTTAGCGCTAAATCTTCCTCTAAAAATGGTCCATGTCCTGTCCACTCACTCAAGCGCTGAGCTAAAACCAAACTATTATCTGCTAAATGAAGCGTAAAATCAAATAACTCTTTATTCATTACATGTGTTTTATACCGTCAGGTATTTGATAAAAAGTAGGGTGTCTGAAAATCTTATCATTACTTGGTTCGAAAAAACTTGCTTGGTCTTCCGGACTGCTTGCAACGATGTGCTTTGATTCCACTACCCATAGCGCCATTCCTTCGCCTCTTCTTGTATATAAGTCACGTGCATTTTGCAATGCCATTTCTTTATCAAATGCGTGTAAATTACCGCAATGAACAAATGGTTGTCCTGATTTCTTCTGTACAAATACTTCCCATAAAGGGCCTTGAGAGTCTGCCATTTTTATGCTGCTGTTTGAGATTGATTAATAGATTCTGCGTACGCGGCGGCGGCTTCTCTAACCCAAGCGCCTTCTTCGTGTGCTTTAATTCTGGCATTAATCCTTTCCTTATTACAAGGACCATTGCCTTTGATAACATTTTTAAATTCACTCCAATCAGGCTGACTGAAATCGTAACCGTCTTTTTCGTTATTCCATTTCAAATTGGCATCCGGAACAGTTAACCCTAAATATTCTGCTTGAGGAACTGTTTGATTAACGAAACGCTGACGTAATTGGTCATTTGTTTCACGCTTTATGCGCCATTTTATAGCTTGTTCGCTATTCGGGCTTTCCGCGTCCGGTGGACCAAACATCATTAATGTAGGATACCACCAACGGTTTAAAGCATCCTGCGCCATCGCTTTTTGCTCAGGTGTACCAAAAGCTAGACGGGTCATGATTTCGTATCCTTGTCTTTGATGAAAGCTTTCTTCCTTGCAAATGCGTATCATGGCACGGCTATATGGACCATAAGATGTTCTTTGCAACATCACTTGATTCATGATGGCTGCACCGTCAACCAACCAGCCAATAGCTCCAATATCAGCCCAGGTTAAGGTTGGATAATTAAAAATAGATGAATATTTCGCTGTTCCTGTATGTAAAGCGTTCAGCAATTCATCACGGGAAATTCCTAAAGATTCTGCGGCAGTATAAAGATATAATCCGTGGCCGCCTTCGTCCTGCACTTTAGCTAAAAGCACCAATTTCGATCTCAAGCTTGGGGCTCTGGTTATCCAATTGCCTTCAGGAAGCATGCCCACAACTTCGCTATGAGCGTGCTGAGAAATTTGGCGAATTAAATGTTTACGGTATTTTTCCGGCATCCAATCTTTCGGTTCAATCATTTCATTGCTTGAAAGTTTGGATTCAAATATTTCTTCAAAATTAACTGACATAATTGAAAATAATTTTCAGAGTTAACAAATATAACTTTAAATGGTTTTTAATCAAAAAATCTTAAGAAAAGTGCCGCCTACGAAGACAGTTTTTTTGATTTTCCTGCAGCGTATAGTGATTCTATTGTGTTAAAAATAGCGTTCGGAGAATACCCACATTCCTCAAATAACTCCATTGGTTCGCCATGCTCGATAAAGTTATCCGGAATACCAAGTCTTGTAACCTGAGCAGAATAATTGTTATCTGCCATAAACTCTAATACAGCACTGCCCATTCCTCCAACAATACAACCATCCTCAATGGTTATTATTTTGTTGTGTTTTGAAAAAACCTCGTGCAATAATTTTTCATCGATTGGTTTTACGAAACGCATATCATAATGAGCCACTGAATGTCCTGCTGCTTCTGCTTTAATAATCGCTTCTTCAGCAAAATTGCCAACGTGTCCAATTGAAAGCACGGCAACATCATTTCCATCTTTTAACTTCCTTCCTTTTCCAATTTCAATTTTTTTGAAAGGTGTTTTCCAATTAACCATAACGCCGTTACCTCTTGGATAGCGAATACTAAAGCTTCCCGGACTTTCATCCAATTGAGCTGTGTACATTAGATTTCTTAGCTCCTCTTCATTCATTGGCGCAGAAACAACCATATTAGGGATGCATCTGAAAAATGCCAAATCGTAAGCTCCATGATGTGTTGGCCCGTCGGCTCCTACCAATCCTCCTCTATCCAAACAAAAAATCACCTTCAATTTTTGAATAGCAACATCATGAATAACCTGGTCATATGCGCGTTGCATGAAGGATGAATATATATTACAAAATGGAACTAAGCCCTGTGTAGCCAATCCTGCACTAAAAGTAACCGCATGTTGTTCTGCTATTCCTACATCAAAAGCTCTGTCCGGCATGGCCTTCATCATTATATTTAGCGAACTGCCCGAGGGCATTGCCGGAGTAATTCCCATTATTTTTTTATTCTGCTCTGCCAATTCAACCAAAGTATGTCCGAATACATCCTGGTATTTCGGTGGCTGCGGGTTTTTAGGAACAACTTTTATTATTTCTCCGGTTTCCTTATTGAACAAGCCGGGTGCATGCCACAAAGTTTCGTTTCCTTCTTCAGAAAACTTATACCCTTTACCCTTTTTAGTTAGTACGTGCAATATTTTTGGTCCCGGAATATCTTTTAAATCAGCCAAAACATTTGCAAGACGTGTAACATCATGTCCATCAACCGGACCGAAATATCTAAACTTTAATGATTCAAATAAATTACTTTGTTTAAGCAAAGTTGTTTTTACAGCATTCTCCACTTTAGACACAATTTCCTGTGCTGTTGGTCCGAAGGTGCTTATCTTTCCAAGCATTTCCCAAATGACATCCTTTGCTTTATTATAAGTGTGAGAAGTAGTAATGTCGGTTAAATAGTCTTTAAGAGCGCCAACATTTGGGTCGATGCTCATGCAATTATCATTTAAAACGACCAAAATATTAGCGTTCTCTGCTCCTGCATGGTTAAGGGCTTCGAATGCCATTCCTCCGGTTAGTGCCCC
>JBFWYJ010000251.1:0-5271 GCA_050186555.1 Bacteroidia bacterium | reverse complement strand
TCGAAGAATCGTCCCATCCCAATCTTGTTTTAACAGTCACAGGAAGTGTTGTGCTATTTACAACTGCTTTTGTTAAACGAACCATTAAATCTATATCCTTCAAAACACCTGCTCCGGCACCCTTGCAGACAACTTTTTTAACCGGACAACCAAAATTAATGTCCAATAAATCAGGCTGAGTTGCATCAACAATCCTAGCACTTAAGGCCATCGCTTCTTCATCGCCGCCAAATATTTGAATGCCAATAGGGCGTTCATAATCGAAAATATCAAGCTTTTTGCGGCTTTTGATTGCGTCTCTAATGAGCCCTTCACTACTGATAAATTCAGTATACATTAAATCCGCGCCATATTGCTTGCAGACATATCGAAACGGAGGATCGCTTACATCTTCCATTGGGGCAAGTAATAAAGGAAAATCCGGTAGTTGAATATTGCCTATGGAAACCACAATGCAAAGTTAACTATTCCTTCTGCTTTACAAACATCGCCAGCCACATCAGCCTGGAAAGTCTTAAATTCAAAGGACTTAGCAGTATTATTGTAACAACCAATAAGGAAACAAAAAGAAGCGTGTCAATCTCAAATAACCATGATTGTAATATCCACCACATTACAAACCAGGCTACACTTAAAGCATAGCTTACATACATTGCGCCATAATAAAATCCTACTTCAGGCACAAAATCCAATCCGCAATGACTACATTTTTCATGCAAACTGAACAAATTTTTAAGGTTGTACGGGTTTTGATTTTTAAATACTTTTCCTTTGTGGCAACGAGGACAGCTATTAGTAAAAGCTGTATGAAATACGTTAACAAGTCCCATTTGAGCACAAAATTATCATTTAGAAGCTGTTTTTAAAAATAAAGTATGTTTTTTCAAGTAATTAAAGGGCTTTAGGCGTCTTTTTTCGGCGATGTTATCACAAAAATTTAGTAAATTCGTGCCTCTTTTTTAGGGCGTAATGAAGAAATATCCTGAATATAAACAACTCAACCTGGCACAAATAAGTAATGATATTCTCAAGTTTTGGGACAAACAAAAAACTTTTGAGAAATCCATTACAACCAGAGAGGGGAAAACACCTTGGGTTTTTTATGAAGGACCGCCTTCAGCAAACGGAATGCCCGGCATTCATCACGTTATGGCTAGAACGATTAAAGATATCTTCTGCCGTTTTAAAACATTGCAAGGTTATCAGGTTAAGAGAAAAGCAGGATGGGATACGCACGGCCTACCTATTGAATTGGGCGTAGAGAAAACACTCGGCATTACAAAAGAAGACATTGGTAACACCAAAAGCAAAAAACATATTTCTGTTGAACATTATAATATTGCTTGTCGCAAAGAAGTAATGAAGTACACAGATAAATGGGAAAGTTTGACAAAGATGATGGGTTATTGGGTAGACATGAGCGACCCTTACATAACTTATGATAACAAATACATAGAAACCGTTTGGTATTTACTAAATGAGTTGTATAACAAGGGGCTATTATATAAAGGCTACACCATTCAGCCATACTCACCTGCCGCAGGAACAGGATTAAGTTCTCATGAATTAAACCAACCGGGATGTTACAGAAACGTAAAAGACAGAACGGCTGTTGCTCAATTTAAAATCACAATTTCATCAGTAGAATCTAATCCCAAACTTAGCAGCTATATAAGTGATGAGGTTGAAACATTTGCCTTAGCATGGACAACTACGCCATGGACATTGCCTTCGAACACGGCACTTGCGGTTGGAGATAAAATTGACTATTTATTAGTAGAAACTTATAACGCTTTTACAGGCCATAAAATTCGCGTGATTTTAGCCAAAGAAAGACTTGGCTCTTATTTTAATTCCAAAGGTGAGAATGCTGATCTTAGTTTTTCAATAGGAGACAAAATAGTTCCTTACAAAATTGTTACAGAATTTAAAGGTTCAGATATAGCCGGTTTATCCTACGAACAACTTTTACCCTTTGAAAAACCTAAAGGTGATGCTTTTAAAGTCATCGTTGGAGATTTCGTTACTACAACAGACGGAACGGGAATTGTTCATATTGCTCCGAGTTTTGGCGCAGATGATTTCAGAGTAGCAAAACAAAATAATATTGAAGGTTTAACCTTAGTTGATAAGCGAGGCAAATTTATCTCTAGCGTAAAAGACGGCGTGTTTTTGTATGGAGATGAATATGTGAAAGAAGCTTATTTAACGGATGAAGAGAAAGAAACAGAATTCCAAAAACAAAAAAAGATTTTAGAGTCGGCCGGAAAAATAAAAGATTTAAAGGTTTATTTAAGTGTTGACGAAAGAATTGTACTAAAACTACAAGAAGAAGGAAAACTCTTTAAGAAAGAAACCTATGAGCACAGTTATCCTCACTGCTGGCGAACTGACAAACCAGTATTGTATTATCCTTTAGATTCTTGGTTCATTAAGAGTACTGCCGTTAAAGAACGAATGATTGAATTAAATAATTCAATCAACTGGAAGCCTGAATCTACCGGAACAGGGAGATTTGGGAATTGGCTAGAAAATTTAAACGACTGGAACTTATCGCGTTCTAGATTTTGGGGTATTCCAATTCCAATTTGGACGAGTGCAGATAAATCAGAGCAAATCTGTATTGGTTCTGTAGAACAATTACAGAAAGAAATCAATAACGCTATCGCTAAAGGGGTAATGACCGAAAATCCATTAGAGTCTTTTAAAGCGGGCGTAATGGACAAAGAAAACTATAACACATTTGATTTACACAAGCCATACGCTGATCAGATTGTTCTTGAAAAGAACGGTAAAAAACTTACCCGTGAATCTGATTTAATTGATGTTTGGTTTGATAGCGGCTCAATGCCTTACGCGCAACTTCACTACCCATTTGAAAATAAAGACTTGATAGACAATAAAAAGTATTTCCCCGCTGATTTTATTGCTGAAGGGGTAGATCAAACCAGGGGATGGTTTTTTACATTACATGCAATTGCAACAATGTGTTTTGATTCTGTTGCCTATAAAAATGTTGTCTCCAATGGTTTGGTGCTTGACAAAAATGGCAACAAAATGAGCAAGCGTTTAGGAAATGCTGTTGATCCATTCGAAACATTAAAAACATATGGTGCAGATGCAACTCGTTGGTACATGATTGCAAACGCTGCTCCATGGGATAACCTTAAATTTAATACAGAAGGCATTACTGAAGTTCAAAGAAAGTTGTTTGGTACTTTGTATAATACTTATAATTTCTATGCATTATATGCAAATGTGGATGGCTTTGTTTTTGACGATAAAAAGAAATTGTCGTTGAAAAACCGTGAAGGATTAGATCAATGGATTTTATCTAAACTAAATAGCTTAATAAAAGAAGTTACAGCAAACTACGAAGACTTTGAACCTCACAGAGCGGCCAGAGCCATAGAAGATTTTGTGGATGAACATCTAAGTAATTGGTATGTAAGATTAAGCAGAAGAAGATTTTGGAAGGGAGAAATGAGTGACGACAAACAAATGGCATATGAAACTTTATACCAGTGTTTGTTTAGCATTAGTCAATTAATGAGTCCTATTGCGCCGTTTTTTGCAGAATGGTTATATCAAAATTTAGCTGCAAACAATTCTGATGAATCTGTCCATCTGACAACGCTAAGAAAAGCAGATGAAAATTTAATTAATCTTGACTTGGAAGAGAAGATGGAGCTTGCACAAAATATTTCATCAATGGTTCTGTCAATAAGGAAGAAAGAAAATATTCGTGTGCGTCAACCCTTGCAAAAAATTCAAATTCCAGTCATTGCAAATGATAAAATTGAAAAAATTAATGCTGTTAAAGATATTATTCTAGCAGAAGTAAATGTTAAGGAACTTGATCTTGTTGATGAAAGCAAAGCGAAAATAGTTAAAAACTTGAAACTCAATTTCAAAACCTTAGGAAAAAAATGTGGCGCAAACATGAAGGCTGTTCAAGCGTATGCTCAGGAAAATTCTGTTGATATCATCAATGGGATTGAAAATGCAGGTACGTTTTTGATTTCCCTGCCTACGGCACAAATTGAATTAACCGTTGAAGATGTAGAAATAATTCCTGTAGATATTCCTGGCTGGAAGGTTGTGAATCAAGGAGGGCTAACTGTAGCTTTAGATATTTCAATTAATGAGGATTTAAAAAACGAAGGAATAGCTCGGGAAATAGTAAATAGGATACAAAATATCAGAAAAGAAATTGGGCTTGAGGTAACAGATAAAATATTGGTTACCATACAGGAAAATAATCTTTTGAAAAATGCAATTGAAAAGAATTTAAGTTATATTTGTTCTGAAACCTTAACTGGCGACCTAAAGATGGTAGATAAGTTATCATCATCCAATGCAAGCCTTGTAGAGGTAGACGATTCCATTTCCACATTGATTACCGTTGAAAAATTAAATTAAGATGGCAAAAAAGGTAAATAAGAAAGCGGCGAAGGTAGCCAAGAAAGTAGCCCCTAAAAAGGTAGTAAAGAAAGCAGCGTCAAAAAAACCTGCAAAGAAGGTTGTAAAAAAAGTTGCGCCTAAAAAAGCGGCAACAAAGAAAGTTGCGCCCAAGAAAGTAGCAAAAAAAGTTGCGCCTAAGAAAGCTGTAAAAAATGCAAAACCGGTAAAATCCAATAGTTCCAATAAAAGTGCTAAAAAAATAACGAGTGCTCCTAAAAAAGCAGCCCCTGTAAAGGAAAAAAAGCTAAAAGGCAAACCCATTGATGCAGTAGCGAAAAAGGGAAAGTCATCAGCTAAAAAAACCAATAAGGGAAAGAAAAAAGGCAAATCTTCTGCTGATGATGACGAAGAGGTTGATGTCAAGGATGACTATGAAAGCGAAGAAGAAGAAGACTTTGACGGAGAACTGGAAGATGCCGGCATCGACGATGCTGGAGATGCGCCTGTTGATGATGATGACGAAGATGAAGATGAAGTGCCTATCAGAAGAGGAAGAGGAAGAAGAAAGAAAAATGAAGGCAAATCGAGCTCAGGCAGTAAAGAAGCATACATTCGAAATCGACCTATTCAGGTGGATCTGTCTAAACCGCTAATTAAAAAGAACAGTGAAAATGAACCTACGCCTTTTGTAAATACAAAAGATAATAGAACACGTTATTCAGATAAAGAATTAGCAGAATTCAAAGAATTAATCCTGCATAAATTAAAAGAAGCGCAAGATGATTATGATTTGCTTAAGCTAACCTTAAGTAATGAAGACAATCACGGTACAGACGATACTTCTCCGACATTCAAATTACTTGAAGA
>JBFWYJ010000250.1:0-5310 GCA_050186555.1 Bacteroidia bacterium | reverse complement strand
GCGAGATAATAATTCTATGTACAAAACCACAAGACGCAAATGAAGTATTCGAAAGCCTGAAATCTTTAATAGAACCAAATCAGTTAATTATTTCGATCATGGCAGGTATAACTATAAACAGATTAATGTCAGAACTTTCACATGAAACAATTATCAGAGCCATGCCTAATACGCCTGCTCAACTAGGTATGGGAATAACAGGTTATTCTGCCAGCGAACATACTAAAGTACAGCACATTTTAAAAGCAGATAATTTGCTCAATTCGACTGGGAAAACAATTTATTTTGATGACGAAAATTTACTGGACGCAGTAACTGCTTTGTCAGGTAGCGGACCTGCCTATTTTTATTATTTGATTGATGCTTTTGTTCAAAGTGGCATTGAAATGGGGATAGAACCTTCAACGGCAGAATTATTGGTTAAACAAACGATGCTCGGTTCTTTTCATATGATGAATGCTAATGAGAAATCAACAACAGAATTAATCGCATCGGTGGCGTCTAAAGGTGGAACAACGGAAGCTGCGCTTAATTCATTTAATGATGACAATCTTAAAGAAGTAATTAAAAAAGCCGTTAAATCAGCTGAAATTAGAGCGCGAGAACTTTCAAAGGCCTAATTAAATTTCATTTTCAAAATACAGTTTGTAGTACTTTAAACCTTTCACATCATCGTAACCACGTTCAACAAAATCGTGCCTGCCGTGGATGTATATATGAAAGTTTTTGTCCAGTTTAACTACACTCTTCATGTATTTATTATTTTGTTTAACTGCAGAAGGACTTACATCAAATTCTTCAACTATTGGAGCATTGTATTTATCGGCATATTCGTGACGATATTCGCTGAATGCATTAATTAGTTCCGGCTGCCCTAAAACATTTTTTTCGAAATCACCAATATCAAAGGTTTCTTTATCCTTAAAGTAACCGGTGGCCTTATTCAACATCATCATTTGGTCGAGCTTAGAAACATTATTTTGATCAGTGAGTACTTCCTCGCAAAAACCTCTTGATGCGTCCATGAAATTCTTTGTATAAAAGTAACCACTTTCCTTCAACGTACTTCCAAGAAAATCTTCCTCCCAGTAAAGAGCGCACTCAGGGCCTCTTGAATTATTATCAATCACACTTAACTTATATCCTTTCTTGGAATCAATATTATAAATCAAAGCACCTTTATCAAGTTTATTAATATTAATACCATTGTCATAATCTAATTCAAAGCTATCAACGTGCTGGTACACTTTCAGGTAAGTTTCTTTATTCTCCGTTTTGAAACAGCCAATACCATCACAAAGTTGTCCGTCTACCATTAAATCCTTGAAATAACAAACATACAGTTCACCACCTTGAATTTTTGGATGTGTACTTTGGTTATACAAATGTTCTGCAATTATTTGACTTTTTTTAATAAAATCTTTGTCTGAAGTGAACAGACTATCAGAAATCTCTGCAATCTGATTTTTAGAAACATCTTCATTTTTACGAAACTTATAATAAATGTCTGTTTTAAATGGAGACGTAAGATATCTTAATAATGTTTCTTTAGTAAACTCATCTTTTATTACAACTTCCTTTTCAGATAGAGTTAGCTCTTCGCTCAATCCTTTATTTCCAACAAAATGAATAATAAATTTGCTAAGTGTAGATCTCGTGAAATCAATCATGGTGCTTTTTTTATCTAATGTAGTTTTTATATTTAATCCGCATTTAACAAAATTTAAACAGTCCTTTTATCTTTGCCCTCGTATAATAGAATATCTTTGGTTTTTAGGGCTTTTGTGCCTAAATTTGTTAGTATCACGAAATGAGAAAATTTACCCGAAATAT
This sequence comes from Bacteroidia bacterium, assembly GCA_050186555.1. Taxonomy (GTDB): domain Bacteria; phylum Bacteroidota; class Bacteroidia; order B-17B0; family Aurantibacillaceae; genus Aurantibacillus. The sequence goes on along the minus strand of JBFWYJ010000250.1, from coordinate 3,477 downwards.
ATTTTTCGCCTTATTAATTACCGTTTTCACTTCTTTTGCTGTAAAGCATTATTTATTTGACAAAAATGATGTGATTATGGAAATTATTTTAGGCGGCCTTAATCAAAGCCATTATAGCCCTTTAAAATTAGATGATAAATTCAGCGAAAAGGTATTTGATCTATACCTTAAGCGTCTGGATTTAAACAAGAAATTTCTATACAAATCTGATGTTGATGAGTTATTACAGCATCGTACGATGATAGATGATGAGATAGCAAATCAAAATCATCGTTTGTTTCGTGTTTCATCCGAAATAATAGAAAAACGAATAAAGGAGAAAGAGAACTGGTATAAGGAATACTTATCCAAACCTCTGGATTATAACGCAGACGAGTATTACGAAACAAATCCTGATAAGGTAGAATTTGCCAAGTCGGAAAAGGAACTAAGGAAAGAATGGGAAAAAATGTTGAAGTACCAGGTCTTGATTCGTTTGGATGAGTTGCTCACGCTACAGGATGAAGCTAAAGCCAAAAACGATACTGCATTTCAATATAAATCGTATGATTCTCTTGAAGTGGAAGCAAGACGAAGAACAATAAAGGCGAATGATAATTTGTTCAAATACTATAACAAATTTACAAGCAAAGACCGCTTTAATGTTTATGCGAATGCTATTACCGGAATTTATGACCCTCATACTGAGTATTTTGCTCCGAGAGAAAAGAAGAAATTTGACCAAGTAATGAGCGGCCAATTCGAAGGGATTGGAGCAAGACTGCAAAGTAGGGATGGGCAATTGAAAGTTACTGAAATTATTGTTGGGAGCCCCTGTTTTAAACAAGGTGATTTGAAAGCAGGTGATGAAATCATCAAGGTAGCCCAAGGCAAAGAAGAACCTGTTGATGTTACCAACATGGATATTGATGACGCTATTGAATTAATAAAAGGAAAAAAGGGAACAGAGGTTAGACTAACCGTAAAAAGACCTGATGGTTCGAAAAAAGTAATTCCAATTATTCGGGATGTGGTAGAAATGGATGAAACTTTTGCAAAAAGTGTATTGTTAAAAAACAAGAGCGATGTCGGGTATATTTATTTACCATCATTCTACACAGACTTTACAAGATCAGGAGCACATAAATGCGCTACGGATGTGCGTCATGAAATATTAAAGTTGAAAGAACTCGGCGTTAAATCATTGATATTGGATTTGAGAAATAATGGCGGAGGTTCACTCCAAGAGGTTGTTGAAATGGCCGGATTGTTTTTTAAGAAAGGTCCTGTTGTTCAAATAAAAGATAAAAGTGAAAATGTTAGAATAATGGAAGATTATGATCCTTCTGTAATTTGGGAAGGTCCTTTAGCAATCATGGTTAATCATGGTAGTGCCAGTGCAAGTGAGATTTTGGCGGCAGCAATGCAGGATTATAAAAGAGGAATAATTGTTGGGACAAACACCTTCGGCAAAGGTACAGTTCAATCTTTTCTAAATTTAGATTATTATTTATTGCCGCAGTTTGATAGTATAAAACCAATCGGACAAGTAAAAGTAACGCAGCAGAAATTTTACAGAATTAATGGCGGCTCAACACAATTAAAGGGAGTTTCACCTGATATTTCTTTTCCTGATCCATATTCAATGATTGAGTTAGGAGAGCGTCAATTGGATAACCCAATGCCTTGGGATGAAATAAATAAAGCTTCGTATGCTGAGTTTGGCAATATTCCTTATGCTAAACTTCTTAAGAAAAGTCAGGAACGAATGAAAAAAAGTGAGCAATTTAAAGCAATTTCCGACAGAGCAAAGGATGTAAAAAAGCGTAAAGACGATACAAAATACAGCTTGAAACTTGATAAGTTTAGAGAAGACCAAAAGTATTACAGAGAACTAAACAAGGAATATACTGAGCACACCAAAATCATTCCGGGCTTTGAAACTTCTATGTTAGACAAAGACATTCAAAGACTAAAAGCTGACACTACTCGTTTGAACAGAGAAAAAAGGTGGGCTGAAAATCTTGCAAAGGATGTTTATGTGTATGAAACTACTAACATCCTAAATGAAATGAACTAATAGTATAATTTCATACACTCTGGTTATACCCATTTAATTTCTTTTACATCAAAATAAAAATCTTTGTTGTCTTTATCCTTAAGATGCAATAAACCTGAATCATTTATCCCTGCTACAAAAAATGTTGTATGTTTTGAGTTTATAATAAACTCTTGTTCTTTATTATACTTATATAAATTGTTCAAATAAATTGCTTTTAATTCTTCCAGTCTTCCTGAGCGCAGCTTCAAATAGTATTTCTCAAAATGTGCAGATAGCTTTTTCAGAAGTGTGTTCAAATTATACTCATTTCCTGTAAGATTTCTCAATGAGATGGCACGTATTTTATCTTTGAATTTTTCCTGGTTTACATTAATTCCGATACCGCACACGGCGTATTTAATGCTTTCATTTTGCAACTGATTTTCTATTAGAATGCCGCATATCTTCCTGTTGTTCACCATAAGGTCATTAGGCCACTTAATTTTAATGTCAAATTGGCTCTTGTCTAATATTTCAGACAATAAGTCATGAACGGCTAATGAAGAAAGGATATATAAAAAATATAATTTCGATTTATCTAGAAAGTTAGGTTTTAAAATTATTGAGAGGGCCAAGTTAAGCCCAGGTTCTGATTCCCAGCTATTACCTCTTTGTCCGCGACCTTCTATTTGATTGCTTGCATAAACTATAGTTCCTTCCTCAACGTTAACACCCTTTAACAACTGAATGGCATAAGAATTGGTGCTATCTGTTTCAGGTAAAAAAATGGTCTTTTGTCCAATAAATAATGTCTCCATTTGCTCAAAAAGAGTATTTTTGTTAATTAGTAATTTTCAGTCCACCAAAGAGGAGACTCGTACGAATATATGGCAAAAAAAAGTGTAAAAAAAACAGTAAAAAAGCAGGCGTTGGTTAAAAAAGGAAAGAGCTCTTCTAAAGTTGTTTCAAGTAAAAAGCCGGTTAAAAAAGAAAAGTCTGAAAAGGACAAATTAATTAGTCAGGCTAACCTAATTGCTAATTCTGAGAAGAAAAGAAAAGCCAAAAAAACAAAAACAAAAAAAGTTGCTTCAAGCGATATTAACTTGCTAGAGGCAGTAATAGAAGGCTTACAGGACAGAAAGGCAAAAAGCATTACTGTTTTAGATTTAAGAAAATTAGAGAACAGAGTAGCGGATTATTTTGTTATTTGTGATGCAGAGAGCAAAATACATGTGGGCTCAATTGCCGACGGAATGGAAGAATATGTGATTAAAAATACCGGTGAACGACCTTATCATACAGAAGGAGAACAAAACAAAGAATGGATATTGATTGATTATGTTGATATTGTAGTGCATGTTTTCCAGGTAGAATTCAGAGAATATTATAACGTTGAAGGGTTGTGGGGAGATGCAAAAATTAAAAGAATAGATTAGATAGATGAGTCAGGAAAAAGA
>JBFWYJ010000249.1:0-5332 GCA_050186555.1 Bacteroidia bacterium | reverse complement strand
ATTTTTTTGGGGATTTTTTGCTGTTGTCATGCTTGGGTATTCTTTGATTTACAAGAAACTGGCAGCCAGGTCGATTTATTTATTACTATTTAGTTTTTTCTTTTATTATAAAACGAATGGCGTATTTATTACGCTTTTATTTTTTACGATTGTAAGCGATTTCTTTTGGGGACAGTTTATTGCTAAGACAGAAACGGTTTGGAAGAAGAAATTGTTCCTTACAATAAGTGTTATTCTCAACTTATCATTATTAAGTTTTTTCAAGTATGCCTATTTCTTTGTATCCAGCAGTAATGAATTATTCGGAACCAACTTCACTTACTTCAATCATTTTGCGCAATTCTCCAATACTTTTTTTGGCACTTCATTTACGCTGGATAAATTATTAACGCCAATTGGTGTTTCCTTTTTTACATTTCAATCACTTTCCTATACTATTGATGTGTACAGAAAGAAAGTAAATCCTGTTACCAATATTTTCGATTACGGCTTCTTTGTTTGCTTTTTCCCTCATTTGGTGGCCGGACCAATTGTAAAGGCCAACGAATTCTTGTACCAGATTTATAAACCATATGACCTTACAAGAAAAGAATTTGGATTGGCCGTATTTTGGATAATGAACGGTTTCAGTAAGAAAATCGTAGCAGATTTTATTGCCATCAATTTTATTGACAGGGTTTTTGATAGTCCACATTTGTACTCAGGTTTAGAAGTTACATTTTCAATTTTTGCCTATTCTTTGCAGGTTTATATGGATTTTAGTGGCTATACAGACATTGCAATTGGCATTGCATTATTACTGGGATACCGACTAAAAACCAATTTTAAATCACCTTACAAAGCCTTAAGCACAAGTGAGTTTTGGAAACGCTGGCATATTTCATTATCATCTTGGTTACAGGAATACCTTTATATTCCATTAGGTGGAAATAGAACAGGAACAATAGGATCTTCTGTGTGTATATTAATTATATCGGCTTTTTTAATTTTACTCAGCGGTAAAATTTGGTTGATTTATTTTATGGCCAGTTTCTTTCTTTTGTTGGCGTTTTTGGCCGGGATATTTCCAAAAATAAAGCAATCAATTAATACTAATATTAATTTAATGGTTACAATGTTGCTTGGGGGATTGTGGCATGGCAGTAGCTGGTTATTTATTATTTGGGGAGGTTTAAATGGTCTAGGATTGATTGTACATAAGTTTTGGAAGCGAATATCTCCATTTAAAGGGGAGGAATCAGTTTGGGTAAAAATCATTTTGATGTTGATTACCTTGACATTTATCTCCTTTACAAGAATATTTTTCAGGAGCCCGTCTATGGATATCGCGAATCAGTTAATGGAAAGAATGTCAAATCACTTTGGTTGGGATTTGTTTTTTAAAATAATTACCGGTTATTGGACTGTTTTTGCTGTTATGGTTGTTGGGTACTTAATTCATTGGATTCCTGAATCAATCAAGGAAAAATACCGTAATTATTTCGCGGCACTCCCAATTCCGGTAATGGTTCTGGCCTGTGTTTTGGGTGTCTTTGTTCTTTACCAAATGATGAGCAGTGAAATGCAACCATTTATCTATTTTCAATTCTAATACACTTAGTCTTTTTAGTATCTTTACTCTTGATTTGAAAAAGCAGTTTTTTATATTTTTTGTATTACTTACCAGTATTCAACTTTTTTCGCAAGAAAGAAGAAGCAATAAGGTAAATAAACCGCTTACAATTCGTGCACATGTAGGTATACCGCGTTCAATTACAAGTGAAGCGTTTTATGTTTCTTTTAATGGTGTTTATGAATTAAATACTACAGTTAATTATATGGTAGTTGATAATTTCTACGCAGGCATTGGGTACCAAAATTCACTATTCGTTAATAGTAATAAATTTAGAGATCAAATCGGTAATGATTTAAATACCAGGCTTGAAACCCATACGCCAATGGCCAGATTTGGATACGACTATTTTATCAGAACCAATGCGTATTTGTCATTTGCTTTGAATACGGGATATAGTTACCATAAATTTACCGGAAGACAATGTAAGGGTTATGATTCATTAAGCACGTCTTCTAAATTTTCAAGCATGTTTGTGCAACCGGAATTTAGCGCCAATTTTATTGTAGATAAATTCTTAGCTTTTAATTTCATGATATCCTATAACAATCAATTAGCTAAATACGACCAGTCTCAATCATGTTTAAAGTATTATTACGATTACCAAAAGTATGGCGATAAGTACATCATGAGCTGGATTACTTTTGGTTTTGGGGTAAATGTTTTAATAGGCAGCTCAAGTAGATACAAATGATAACAGCAGAAAGTCCGATACGATTTGACAGAAAAAAATATTCCGATGATGATTTATTGGAATTATTCAAGCAGATTCTCACGCCGAGAATGATAGAAGAAAAAATGTTATTGCTTCTTAGACAAGGAAAAATTGCCAAATGGTTCAGTGGTATTGGTCAGGAAGCAATTAGTGTTGGCGTTGCCTCTGCATTGCAATCTGATGAGTATATATTACCGATGCATCGTAATTTGGGTGTTTTTACAACAAGAGGAATACCTTTTAATAGATTATTTTCCCAATTTCAAGGTAAACCTGCTGGCTTTACAAAAGGCCGTGACCGTTCTTTTCATTTTGGAACACAAGAGTATAAAATCATAGGTATGATTTCGCATCTTGGCCCGCAAATGGGTGTTGCAGATGGAATTGCACTGGCAAGCAAATTAAAGAAAGAAGAAAAAGTTACTGTTGTTTTTAGTGGAGATGGAGGAGCAAGTGAAGGAGATTTTCATGAAAGTATCAATACTGCAGCAGTTTGGAACTTACCGGTAATTTTTATTGTTGAGAATAATGGCTATGGATTAAGTACGCCAAGCAACGAACAATTCAAATGCAAGTCCTTTGCAGATAAAGCGCCCGGTTATGGTATTGAAGGGTATAGTATTGATGGTAACAATATTTTAAAAGTAAATGAAACAATTAAAAGTTTAGCGGAAGATATTCGTAAGAATCCTCGTCCGGTTTTACTTGAGTGCGTTACTTTCCGTATGCGTGGACATGAAGAGGCTAGTGGTACAAAATATGTCCCAAAAGAATTATTCGAAATTTGGGGAAGGAAAGATCCGGTTAACACTTTTGAACAATTTTTATTAAACGAAGGAGTTTTAACGGATGAAATTATTGCATCATACAGAGAAGAAATTAAGAGAGAGATCGATTCGGGATTAGAAACAGCTTTTGCAGAAACCCTGCCGCCACCGGATACAGAGTTGGAATTGTTGGATATGTACAAGCCTGTAGAATTAAGCAATAGTTTAACTAGCACTGCTTCAAAAACCAATATGCGATTTATTGATGCCATAAGTGATGGATTAAAATTGGCTATGCGCAAGCACAAGAATTTGGTATTGATGGGACAGGATATTGCCGAGTACGGAGGCGTTTTCAAAATAACGGATGGCTTTGTAGATGAATTTGGTAAGGAGAGGGTTAGAAATACACCGCTTTGTGAAAGCGCAATATTAGGTGCAGGATTTGGATTGTCGATAAACGGACATAAAGCCATGGTGGAAATGCAATTTGCAGATTTTGTAAGTGAAGGCATAACACAGATTGTAAACAATTTGGCAAAGAGTTATTATCGTTGGGGGCAAAACGCCGATGTTGTAGTAAGAATGCCAACAGGTGCCGGAGTGGCAGCAGGACCGTTTCACTCGCAAAGCAACGAAGCCTGGTTTTTCAAAACACCAGGATTAAAAATAGCTTACCCGGCTTTTCCTTCAGATGCAAAGGGCCTTTTAATATCATCGTTTGAAGACCCGAATCCCGTAATGTTCTTTGAACATAAGGCACTTTACAGAAGCATTTCAGAAGATGTAAGTGACGGATATTATACCATTCCGTTTGGAAAAGCCAGATTGGTAAGAGAAGGAGGCGATTTAACTATTGTAACTTATGGACTGGGCGTACATTGGGCAATGGAAATTCTAGATAAACATTCGGATATCAAGGCAGACTTAATAGACTTGAGAACCCTTTGTCCATTAGACACAGAAACAATTTTTAATTCAGTTAATAAAACCAATAAAGTGATTGTTTTGCATGAAGATACTTTAACAGGAGGAATAGGAGGAGAGATCGCTGCATTGATAAGTGAGAATTGCTTTAATTCATTAGACGCACCTGTAATGCGCGAAGGCAGTCTCGATACACCGGTGCCGATGAATGCAGATTTGGAACAGAATTTCTTGCCAAAATCGCGTTTTGAAGAGAAATTGCTTAAACTTTGGCACTATTAAATAATTTTTTACCTTTAATATCAATGAAAGTAGGGCAGATATACAATCACGACTTTAAGTTTTCACAAGAAGATGTAAACAGATTTGCGGAAGCTACAGGGGATAAAAACCCTGTACATATAGACCCGGATTATGCTGCAAAAACAATGTTTAAACGTCCGATTATGCATGGAATGTTAAGCGCTTCCTTGTTTAGTAAGGTTTTTGGCACCTTGTTTCCTGGAGAAGGAACAATTTATTTAAAGCAATCCCTTTCTTTCTTGCGCCCGATGTACGTCGATACTGATTATGAGGCAATTTTTACGGTTAAAGAAATTTATCCTGAAAGAAACAGAGCTCTTATTGAAACAGTTATTAAGGACAAGGCAACTGAAGTTGTTTGTACTACCGGAGAGGCAACAGTGATGCACACTGATAAAATCAAGTAATTATCGACCAAACCATTGTTTTGAAGCTTTAAAAACATTTGTTTTATAAGCGAAAACAGTTATTTTTACCCCTTTATAAAGCAAAAACTATGTCACAAGAAGTCGTACAAAAAGGTCACCCAAAAGCACTTTATTTATTGTTCTTTACTGAGATGTGGGAACGTTTCAGTTATTATGGGATGCGTGGGATATTGATTTTATATCTTACCAAGTCATACATAGAAGGAGGTTTGGCAATCGATCCTCAAGAAGCGTCGTTGATATATGGTTTCTTTACCGGTTTTGTTTACTTTACCCCATTAATTGGGGGCTGGTTGGCTGACCATTTTATAGGGCAAAGAAAAGCGATAACAATAGGCGGTATCACCATGATGATTGGACAATTTGTGTTATTTGGTATTAACACTCATTTTGGATTGTATCTTGGTCTTTTGTTACTGATTATTGGAAACGGATTTTTCAAACCGAACATTTCTACATTAGTTGGTAGGTTATATACAGAAGAAGATCCAAGAAGAGATTCTGCATTTTCTATTTTTTATATGGGCATTAACCTTGGTGCATTCTTAGCCCCGCTGGTTATTGGTTTATTTAGTGATAA
>JBFWYJ010000248.1:0-5335 GCA_050186555.1 Bacteroidia bacterium | reverse complement strand
ATAAGTTCGAAAACAACGAGGTAAAAAAGGAAGTTTTTGAACTTGGCAGGCACCTATTTTACGAGCCAATGCTTTCGAAAGACAATACCATTTCGTGTGGCAGCTGTCATCAGCAATTTGCTGCTTTTGCTCACGCAGAACATAAATTTAGTCACGGTATCAATGATTTGGTAGGTACTAGAAATTCACCGGCACTATTTAATATTCCTTGGCAGGCTAACTTCATGCATGATGGCGGGATTAATCATATTGAGGTGCAGCCCATAGCACCAATACAAAACCCGATTGAAATGGCTGAATTATTTTCAAGTGTACTTTCAAAACTTCAAGCCAGTTCGAAATACAGGAGCTTGTTTGAAAAAGCCTATGGAGATCCTGAAGTTACCGATTCGAGAATGTTGAAGGCTATGGCTCAATTCATGGGCTTAATGTACTCCTATAATAGTAAGTTTGATTTCTTTAAAAGAAATGAGAACGGTGTAACGTTATCTGAAGAGGAATTACGAGGGTATCAAATTGTAAGAACAAAGTGTGCTCCATGTCATCAAGAACCTCTTTTTTCGGATTATGGTTTTCATAACAATGGTTTGGCGGTTGATCCAACCATTCAAGATTCAGGTAGAGCAAGAATAACACAATTACCTGAGGACAAATACAAATTTAAGACACCTAGTTTGCGCAATATCATGTTAACTGCGCCATATATGCACGATGGCAGGTATAACACAATTGAACAATGTTTGGATCATTACACTAACAATGTGGTAAACACAACTAATCTTGATCCTATTTTAGCTGCCAACAATGGTATTGCTCTATCTGCAAGTGAAAAGGCAGACATTGTTGCCTTCCTAAAAACACTAACAGATTATAAATTTATCAATGATGTTAAATTCTCTGAAATCAAATAAAGTAATATATTTTTCTTTGAGTTTTGCGCTCTCATTGCTTTTCTTCTCTTGCAAAAAAAATCAAGCAGGCGGTAATGCAACAATCTCCGGCATTGTAAAACACCATTCTAAAGTAATAAATAACGCTACTGTATTTATTAAGTACAATGCGAAAGAATTACCCGGAACCGATACAACTTTGTATGATGATAAATTGAAAGTTGATGCAAATGGCAATTTTAAATTTGAACTTTACAAAGGCAATTATTTTCTTTATGCTGTTGGTTACGATTATGCAATTCCGGCGCCTTATAAGGTTGTAGCAGGCTTACCTGTTAAATTGCGTGCAAAGGAAAATGTTGAGGTAACTATTTATGTTACGGAAGGGGATTAAGCCAAACGCTTACTGATAATTTTCGAAACATTACCAAATACTTGTCCGGGAGAAAATCTTCTCCAATCAAAATCATCTAATTCCCCACCGGAATAAAAATAATAGTCCAACCCAGACTGTCTGAATTCTCTTAACACATGCTCTCTAAAATTCAAAAAAACAATCCAGCCATCTTCCCCAACTTCATCAAACCACTCTTCATAATAGCTATCATCGCTGCCGTGAAAGTTTAATACATTCTCGCCAATAAAAATAAACTTGTTTATTTCAAGATACTGCATGTCTTCGATGAGGTCGCGCTTAAGAATCATGATATCATTGCCGATGGCATCATTCCATTCACCGATTAATTCTATAATGGCATATTTTTCAGAATAATCTACAAATAGAATTTTTAAATACATGGTCTCACTTCCAAAATTATCCCATTGTGGGTGGATATAATAATTGTAAATGGTGTTGGAAAATTCAAATTCGCTGTAGTGCTGATTGTAAAAGGCAGACTCCGGATCTTCCGAAGCAATATAAAGGTGGCGCCAATTATAGAAAGGTTCTATGGTATGCATAGCTGCTAAACACTATTGCAAAGGTACTAAAAAAGAAAAAGCGCATCAATGGATGCGCTTAGAATTAAATTATGACGATTAATTAAGACAATGCCAAAGCAATCTTCTCCGCTAGTTCAATTCCAATTCTTTCTTGTGCTTCATTTGTAGCTGCACCAATATGAGGCGTTAGAGATATTTTTGGGTGTTTTAAAATGGCTTCAGATGGTGTAGGTTCATTTACGAAAACATCCAGACAGGCATGAGAAACAATCCCCTTGTCTAATGCTTCTATTAAAGCGGTTTCTTCTATTACACCACCACGGGCGGTATTGATAAGAATCACACCTTTTTTTACAATTTCTAATTCCGGTTTGCCAATAATACTTCCTCCCGGCACATGCACAGTGATAAAATCACTTTGCTTTAATAAATCCTGTAATTCAATAGAATCAATGGTTGCAGAAACAGGAGATTTAACACCCTCAATTTCTAATTGAATCATTGCTTGCTTTACATACGGGTCGTAAGCTAAAACTTTCATCCCTAATCCTAGCGCAATTTTAGCAACGTTTTGTCCGATTCTGCCAAAGCCAATAATACCAATCGTTTTTCCTCTCAATTCAATTCCATTTGCATATTGTTTTTTAAGCGCAGCAAATTTTTCCAAACCATTGTGCGGCATTTGGCGATTACTGTCATATAAAAATCTCACAGCGTTAAATAAATGAGCAAATACTAATTCTGCCACAGAATTTGATGAAGCGGCAGGTGTATTGATTACTTGTAAACCCTTTTCTCGTGCATACTCCACATCGATATTATCCATGCCAACACCACCTCTGGCAATTACCTTTAAACCGGGACAAGCATCAATCAAATCCTGACGAACTTTTGTAGCACTTCTAACAGTTAATCCGATATAACCATCATTGTTAATGGCACTAATCAAATTACTTTGTTCTACTTTATCTGTTACAACTGTAAATCCGGCCTTTTCAAGCAATGATTTACCCATATCATCAATTCCGTCGTTCGCTAAAATTTTCTTGCTCATAATTATCCTTTTGTTTTTTCAAATTCTTTCATGGCATTCACTAATTCCTGAACGCTTTCTAATGGTAATGCATTATAAATAGAAGCACGATATCCACCAACATCACGGTGACCCTTTATCCCGCTGAGGTTTCTTTCTTTTGCCATTTTGTCAAACTCCGCTTCGTACTCAGGTTTTGTTGGCAAGAAACAAACATTCATATTGCTTCTGTCTTCTTTTTCTACAGTGCCTGTGAAACAAGCATTGCGGTCAATTTCTCCATATAATAAATCAGCTTTTTGCTGATTAATTTTTTCAATCCAGGCAATACCGCCATTGTCTTTTAACCATTTTAAAGTTAGCATGCTTACGTAAACCGGGAATACCGGTGGTGTGTTAAACATGCTTTCTCCCTTCAATTGCACTGCATAATCCAGCATTGATAATTTGGTGCGTTGAGCTTTACCAACTATGTCTTTCTTTATCATTACCATTGTTGTTCCGGCCGGCCCCATATTTTTTTGGGCACCTGCATAAATCAGTGCAAAATCTTTGGCATTCACCTTTCTGCTGAAAATATCTGAGCTCATATCACACACTAGAGGAACCGGACTCTTTGGAAACGACTTCATTTGCGTGCCGTAAATAGTGTTGTTGGATGTGCAATGGAAATAATCTGCATCAGCAGGAATTTCATAATTTTTAGGTATGTATGTGAAGTTCTTGTCTTCAGAACTAGCCAGTATTTTTGTATTACCAATTTTCTGAGCTTCTTTAATAGCTTTGCTTGCCCATGTACCTGTATTGATATAAGCAGCATATCCATTATCAGTAAGTAAATTATAAGGTACCATGCCAAATTGTAAACTCGCGCCGCCACCCAAAAACATCACATCATAGTCATCTCCAACTTCAAATAAATCTTTTACCAATTGCCTGGCCTGATCCATCACGGCTACATAGTTTTTGCTTCTGTGAGAAATCTCCAATAACGAAAGATTTAGATTATCAAAATTAATACAAGCATCTGAGGCTTGCTTTAATACTTCTTGTGGTAAAATGCCCGGTCCGGCTGAAAAATTATGAACTTTACTCATGTCTTGTTGAATTTACGACACGAAGTTATAAATAATAAGCCGAAAGAATCAAATAATTATTCAAATCTAATAACCTTAATTTCTCCTTTTTCCAATTCGAGTAAGAGGTAAGGCTTATAGACTTCGTAAGACTTGATATTGTTTTGTAAAATCTTACCGGTTTTATCTATCAGTTCGTCTTTTTCACCTGAAATAAATAATAGATTTTCGTTAAATCTTTTTATCTCAGCTGTTTCGGGTATAAGTTTATTTCCCAATCTGTCTATAAGCGTAAAGCCCTCTTCCGTCTCCACAATTGCTGTGCCCTTGATGAATTTCTCCGCAGATAAATATTGAGTTGGTATTACTTTATCACCATTTAGATTAACAAATCCATATTTGTTTTTTTTCTGTACTAAAACTAACTGCTCAGCGGGTACGTAAATATCATCAAATTTGTGTTTTTGGAAAAAGCTTAAGCCATCATGTGACTTAAAAAACTTTTTTTCATCAATAATACAAAGCAGATAGCCGTTTCCTTCATATTCTGTAATAGGAATCAAAGGATTGTAATCATATTCAACAGCCAATATTTCGCAACCGGAATGGCTGATAAAACCATATTTGTTGTTTACAACTGCCAGATATAAACTGTCTGAAATCCTCAATAATTGATCATAATTGGCATCACACAGTTTTTGTCCTTTCGAATTAATAAGGCCAAAACGATTATTCATTTTAAATACTGCAATGCCTTTTTCATCAAAATTGGAAAGCCAATCAAATAGGGCAGGGGCGGTATAATTGTTTTGAATATGAATGAAACCATACTTCCCGTCTTTTGTGTAGTATGCTGCACTATTCTTAAAATCACCCATTTTTTCTAATTCACAAGGAATAATATAATCTCCATGTTGATTGATACAGCCAAATAAATTATTATTCTTTACAATATATTTTTCTTCAGACAATTCATTCATATCATCGAAAAAATCTGAATGTTTGTTTCCCAATCTGTCAATTAAAAACCATTTGTTTTCCTTTTTAACACCCGCGATTCCCTTATAGAATGAATAAGCCTCGCTAAAGGTTTGATTAATGTAACGTACATTATCCTTGTCGATATAAAACAAACTGTCATTTACATTAACAACGGCAAGCTCTTCATGAAATGCTTTAACATCATCATAAACCGGTGATATAACATATTTCCCAGTGGTATCAATAAATCCGAATGAGTCGTCTTTTGCATAAGGAATTAAGGTTAGATGAATTAATTCCAGCTCTCTCAATAAATTATTTTTAAAAGGAAATTTTGGATGTTCTTTCAAAAAGGCTTCAATTTCTTTAAAATTATGTTCTTTGACTTTTAAATGGAAAAGCAATTGCCAGGC
>JBFWYJ010000247.1:0-5370 GCA_050186555.1 Bacteroidia bacterium | reverse complement strand
GAACAATGAACCGTCTGAATTTCTCATGAAGCATTTTGCAAGATGTTGCGCTTCAATAACAATAATTATAATACACCATAAATGTATACAAATACTCAAAAGACTCAAATCCACTTTGGTTGTTTTTTACTCAATGTAACTGCAGGGTATACCCAAAGATTCATTTGAAAATAATCTACCCAATGTATTAACCTGAAATTAAACAAACGCACATTGCTTTTTAAATTCTTAAGATTAGCTTTTATGTTTAAAATGAATTGTAAAATGTGTCCTATTGCTTAACGGAATTTCCGGCCAACTACTATAATCCAAAACAACACTTCCGTTACACCATTTCTAATATTTTTTTTTGAACCATTCAAAAAAGCAATTTCTTTTTTCTTTTTGTATCTATTTTTTCTGTCGGAGGTTATGATTTAAAATAAAAACACAACAACATGGCTTCAAACAAAGAAACACCCAGACAAAAGATGATTAGCATGATGTATCTTGTGCTAACTGCCTTATTGGCTTTGAATGTATCTGACCAGGTTCTTCAAGGCTTTATAACCGTAGATGAAAGTATTGATAAGTCAAAACAAATCATCACGGATAACAACAAACAAATTGAAAAGGCTTTTGCTGCATATGTTCAAGCCGGCAATTTAGAAGCGAAGCCTTACTATGAGAAATGCGTGGAGGCAAGAACAAAGATTGAGAAAATGGTGAGTTACGTAGATAGCATGAAGTACATTTTGATAAGCAAAACAGAAAACACATCTCGTCCTGATACGGCGCAACTTCGTTTCATGAAAAAGCTGGATGATTTTGACACACCAACAATGCTTTTCATTGGCAGTGATGAAACACATCCGAAGACAGAAGATTATACGGCGCATGATCTTCGAAAGAACCTTGTTGATTTGGGAGATGATCTCAATAAGATGGTTACTGAAATGCAAAAGAAATCACAGGTCGATAATTTTGATGCCTTAAGTTTGATTGAGAAAATAAAAACCATACAACCGGTTGACAGAAATAGTTATAAGGATGGAATAAGAATGAATTGGGAGCTGGATAATTTTTACAATATCCCCACCGCTGCTGTTATTACCAATTTTGACAAGATTCAAACAGACCTTAAAAATGTAGAGTCAGAATTATTCAGAGTATTCGGAGCATCCGCCAATAAATACCTTTTTAAGGTGGATAAACTTCAGGCAAAAGTGCTGGCGCCAAGTTCCTATATTTTGAGTGGAGAAGAATTTAAAGCCGATGTATTACTTTCTGCATCGAGTAGTCAGTTAACACCAGACCGTATGAAAGTGCTGGTAGGCGCGGAGTACGATCCTGCAACCAATAAACTTACCATGCCGGGCTCTCCCATAACTGTTTCCGAAGGCATAGGCAAGTATCAAGCAACAGGTAGCACTCAAGGTGAACAAACATTTAAAGGCGTTATTGAGTACAAAAATCCAAAAGGCACCTTAGATTATTACCCTTTTGATTATAAGTACACGGTAGCAGCACCTTTTAGTGCGGTGGGCGCTGAGAATTTAAATATTCTATACATCGGCGTGGATAATCCGCTTGTTGCGTCTGCCGCAGGTTTTGCGCCAAAGGATTTGGTTGTGAATGTAAAGGGATGCGGAGCAACTATCAGATCAAACGGCTCCGGTAAGTATACACTTAATGCAACATCAACGGGCACTTGCTATTTAACTGTATCTGCCAAAACGCCACAGGGATTAAAACAACAGGGAGCGCCAAAACCATTCAGGGTAAAAGCAATTCCGCCGCCAATTGCCAAGATAAATGGTAAACCGGTTTTGTCAACGCTCGAAATGAAATCCACGGAATTATCAACCATAAACTATATTGGCGCAGTTTGTTTAGGTTTTGATTTTCCGGTGAATGCTGTTGTTGTGGAAGCAGTTGTTTCCGGTATCAACAGAAACGGCGAAATAAGAGAAGAAAAAATAAAATCGGCGCAACTTACAGCCAACGCCAAACAGATTTTATCTTCGCTTGGTCCGGGTAAACGGGCATTTATTGAAGGAATAAAAGTAAAAATCAACAATCAAATCGTATCTGCTCCTGATGTGATTATAAAACGGAAATTGTGACACGAGTATTTACTTAGAATTTGTGAAACAAAGAAACCGCTCTTCGGCGGTTTTCTTTGTTTATATATGAACTGTTTTTTGAAAATTAATTTGAATAGAAATCTGGCATGAATTAATCCACTACAATTCTATCCATGATAGTACAACAGTTGTTTTTACATCAATATTAAAAGGTCCTATGGTTGGATTTGGAAACACCGCTATAGAGCCGGTTTCACTCGAATTAGCAGTACAAACAACTGAGAATTGCTTACCGGTACCTTGAACGGAATTTGGTATTAAAGCCATCAGTGGTAAAGTAATGTGTGCATTGTCTTTAATATTAATGTTTTTAAAATCAAGCGGCATAATGATTTGTCCGTCATATTTTAAATACAGACTAACATTTGCTGTTCCTGTAGTAATATTATTGCTTAAAGCTACAGATGGAAAATTGAAAACAAAGGTTACATATCCATTCATCATGATTCTTCTGTTTCCTTCCCAGTTTTGATTTGTAGTGATGATTGTTACAGGTGGATTTGTAGAGGAGATTGCAGAAAGGACATGATTTAATTTATAATCACCACCTGCATAATTTTCTACTTTTTTAGAATGTAATGCATATGGTACACTTAACAGTTCGGTGGATCCGGTAATATCATAATTGGTCCCTCCGCTTAAATCAATTTCTCTTTTTAAGAAATATGGACCGTTTTCCCATTTTATAGTATCAATACTTCCGGCAATCACAGTGCCTGTTCCAATTTGAAGTGAAACTAATCCGTTCACATTAGTAGTTGGTGTATGTACTTCCTGATAAACTAATGTACCACTGGCGCTATTTCTGTAAATGCCAACTTTCATACGAATAGCTTGGTTTACGACCAGTAGATTATTATTATCACGTACTATTGCCTGATAACTCATTTTTTCAGGTGCCTGCGCAAACGACAAAAGCGTTGTTAGAATGGCAAAACTTGTGAGTATGAATTGTTTCATGATTTATTTTTTTATGATTTTGTATGATTTAATGTTTTTGTTTTCCTGAAGAATATCCAGCAAGTACAATCCTGCCGGTAGTTGTTCAACATGAATACTTGTATTGCCTTTCTGCACTTTGCCTGTACATATATTCATTCCAAGCATGTTATAAAGCCTGTATTGGTATTCAACTTCCCCTTTGAATTGAATATTTAATAGGTTACTACTAGGATTGGGGTAAACAGATAAGGATAAATCAGCGGTTTCTTCCTTTACATTGATTACATATAATTCATGCGCAAACTGAATACCCTGTGAAGCAGAACCACTTGGTCCGCTAATTTCCGTGTAAACCACCAAGCCGGTAGAGAAGGCTTCGCTTCCTGTGCTACCGAAATTGTCGCCTCCGGTAGATGTAAAACCATCTTGAGCTGTAATTTTGAAAATGGAACTAATTAGTACAATTAATATTATCCACGCTTTTTTCATAGTACGAAAGTATACCCCAATCGCAGATGAAGGAATGATTTAAGTCACCTTTTAATATGATTTATGTTGAAGTGGCATTTTCATTATTCAGAATTTTAATACTTGATGTTGAATTCGGTAGAATTTTCATATATTGATATTCGAAACTCGTTATTTTCAAATTTTAATAAACGAATACATCCATTATGAAAAAAGCATTAGCATTAATCGTTGCAATTATGTTTATCTCCTGCCAACCGGAAGGAAGAGTTTTTGTTGAACATCAGGATTTATCTGCTGAGCTGGAATGGCTCAAAGAAGATGTAAAGGAATTTAAACTACCTGTTAAAGACAATAGCATTAATTACAATTTGAGTTTAACTTTTCGTTATGCAAACGGATTTCCTTATCCAAATGCCATGGTTAAAGTCACTGAAATTAGTCCAAGTGGCAAGGAAACCGTGAGTGAATACGATTTGAAAGTTAGAAAGGAAAATGGAGAATACATTGGTGAGCCGGGCTATGATATTTGGGACAGTGAACATTTAGTGGTTCCAAACAAGAAGTTTGAAGAAACCGGTACCTACACTTATAGAATAGAACAAAACACACCGGTTGATCCCTTAAATTTTGTCATGGAAATTGGCATAGCTTTGGATAAAGCGAAATAAAATTTAATTTTAGTAATCAGAAAAAATAATATTGTGAAAAGATTTGTATTTGGTTTTCTAATTGTATTCGTAATTGCCCCAAATTTTATTCAGGCTCAAAATGCAGCTGCTTGTGCTGATAGCACAGATTATATCAGATTCAGGAAATTATGGAATGAAAAGGTGGGCATTTTCAAAGAGTCTTCCTGGGAACTACCTGAAATTGATTTTTCAAGACAAACATCAGAAAGTTTTGAATTTACACACGTACTAACCAGGCTGGGTATAACATTCATGGCCACCGTGACAAAGGAATCTTGTTTAAATAAAATTTCTCTGGTTGTTAAGAAAGATGATGGCTTGGCAATGCAGGATTTAATTGCAACTTTAAATTTGGCAGATATACTTTGTCATGATGTCAATAGCACAGAGCGTCAACTAAAAATAGAAACCATAAAGAAAGAGGCTTTGGAAAAAAAGAAGCCCTCATCCGGTAAGGTAGGTAAGTATAAATTCTTCTATGAGTCAGGCATGATCGTGAATGTTCTCACAGTTCAGGTTTCTGATAATTGATATTGTTCAGCATCTAATATCACTTCACGGTTTACTTGCTTTTTTGTATCTTTAATACATTATGATTATAAAAAATAACTTCATAAGCGTATTATTTTTCCTATTGCTAAATACAGCATTAAACGCACAAGCGCCATTAAAAATAAATTATCAAGGGCAAGTCAGAGATAATGATGGAAACGGTTTAACAACTGTATCTTCCATCGGTGTTAGATTTGTGTTGTCTGATGCTTCAGGAATTGTTCATTCAGAAACACAAAACAATGTTTCTGTTGGAAATAACGGACTATTCAACACGCAAATTGGAAATAGTGTGCCAATTTCAAATGCCATAACCTGGCAAAACGGACCATACACATTATCTGTTTCTATAGATTTGGGAACAGGCTTTCAATTGTCGAGTGTTCAGCCTTTGGCAAGTGTGCCTTTTGCTTTGTATGCAAAGAAAGCGCCAACGCCTACTCTGGTTTTAAATGGGAACAAATTATCTATACTTGGAGATACCAGTTCCGTTATCTTGCCTACCGGAACTACATATAGTCCGGGGTTTGGACTGGCATTAGCGAGTGGCACAGTATTAGTAAATACAATGCCCAATCAAACCGTTAATA
>JBFWYJ010000246.1:0-5392 GCA_050186555.1 Bacteroidia bacterium | reverse complement strand
CACAATTACCTTCACTGCCAATGGTGCAAACAACTATACATGGACAACAACAGGAATGACCAGTATTCAAACAAACACAGACAACCCTATTACATACACTCCAACTATTGGATCTACGGTAGGCTCTGTAACTGTTACAGGTGCAAATGGCACGTGTACAAATTCTACTGTTTATACAATTAGTATTATTCCTAATCCAACAGTAGCAATTTCTTCAGAAAGTATGTGCGCTGGAAATAGTGTTACATTAACTGCGAATAATGCAAGTACCTTCACTTGGTCGCCAGCAACTGCACTAAATACTACCAACGGCCCAAATGTAATTGCCAATCCTTCAGTTACAACAATCTATAGTGTAATAGGAAGTAGCCTGGGCTGCAACAGCCAAACACAAAACAGCACCGCATCGGTTGTTCCTAATCCTACCATCACTATCAATCCTGCGCAACCGGTTATTTGTTTTGGAAGCAATATTAATTTATCTGCTTTCGGTGCTACAAATTACACCTGGTCTCCTAATGTGGCGTTATCAACTACCAACTCTCCAAATACTCTTGCTAGCCCTACAATTACAACTACTTATACTGTTATAGGTGAACAAGCTACTTGTACAAATGTTGCTGCCGTTACAGTTTCTGTTGTGAATATCCCAAGCATCTCAATTGTTTTGGATAATCCTAGTATTTGTATGAACGACTTTAATGGTTCTGACAACATAGTTGGGATTACTGCCAGCGGTGCCAGTTCATATACATGGACCGGATTCAACGGCTTGACTACAACGTCCAATTTAAACGGTGCTATTATTTCAGCAACAGCTATTCCTCCTTCAATAATAGGAACAGGTACTGTTGAAGGTACCGTTGGGTCTTGTACTACTTCTTCAACTTTTAGCATACTGATTATTCCTAATCCTGTCATTACAGTTTCATCAGCAAGTATGTGTGCAGGAACCAGCACAATATTAACTGCAAATGGCGCTTCTTCTTATGCTTGGCAAGGGCCAAACTTAAGTAGCTCTACGGGCGCAACTGTTTCAGCAAGTCCGGTTAACACTAGTATTTATAGTGTTATTGGAACTAGTTTAAATTGCAGCAGCATGTCAACTCCGGGTACTATATCGGTAACGCCAAATCCAACGGTGAATATTTCTCCATTAAATCCAACTATATGCGCAGGAGGTTCTACAAATCTTTATGCAACGGGTGCAACTAATTATACTTGGATACCCGGTAATTACGTTAATACGCCATTCAGTAACAATGTGCTGGCAAATCCGCCTGTTACAACCAACTTTACTGTTATTGGAGAAGCAGGAACTTGTACAAACTCGGCAATTAGGCAAGTAATTGTTATACCATCTCCTTCATTAATGGTTACTGCAAGTAGAACTGTAATTTGCGAAGGTGAATCTGCGTTGATAAATGCAAATGGTGCCAATTCATACTCATGGACGCCAAACGTCGGTTTAAATAATGTTAGCGGAAATTTTGTTGATGCAAGTCCGAATACAAGTATTACTTACACCCTATTTGGTAACAATGGTCAGTGTACTGCTTCAATGGAAATTCCAATTATTGTTCTTGAAAAACCGGTTTTAAATCTTGCAACAAATCCACAAAAAGTTTGTAAAGGAGAAACGGCTTCCATTGTTGCTTCAGGAGCCAGTCATTATATTTGGGCGCCATCAAATGATACAACACCTACAACAAACAACATCATGTATGTTACACCTGAAACATCAACGAATTACACAATTATTGGTGTAAATTATTCAGGCACCATTGCTTGCCATATGACGCAAGAAATTTTAGTTGATGTTGTTCCGCAAGTTACTGCATCAATCACAAATAGTGTTGAACTCTGTGAAGGAGAATCTACAAAACTATTGGCAAGTGGTAGTGACACTTATATCTGGGCACCTTCAACCGGACTGAGCAACACATTGATTGCGAATCCATATGCACAACCAATAAGAACAACTGTTTATACCGTTCAAGTTTCTGATGGCGGGTATTGTGGATCTAGTGCAACTGTATTAGTTAAGGTAAACCCTAATCCAACTGTGTCAGCTGGCGTAGATTTAACCTATAATGCAGATGAACAAATGTTTATTTATGCAAAAGGTACTGGTACAATGAAATGGATTGAAGGAGAAGGAATTATTTGCAAAGATTGTCCAACCTCTCAAATTATGCCTAAAAACAGCGGCTGTTACAAAGTCTTTACTATTAATGAATTTGGTTGTAAGGCAACTGACGACGTTTGCATCACTATTACGTACGATTACAATTTATACATACCAAACATCTTTACCCCAAATTATGATGGCTTGAATGATTTATTTCAAGTTTATGGTACAGGAATTACCGACTTAGAAATTTCAGTATTTGATCGTTGGGGTGAGCTACTATTTAAATCATCTGAAAACGAGTTGGCTTGGGATGGTATTTATAAAAATAATATGTGCAAAAACGATGTCTACGTTTATTTAGTGACATTTAAATCAATGGATAAAAAGACACATGTGAAATCCGGACACGTTACTCTAATGAAATAATAACTAAACTAAAAAGGCCTCTAAAGAGGCCTTTTTAGTTTAAAACCTGTTGCGTTATTTATTACTTAAATTATACCAATCTATCTTCCTGGTATAATTCATAATTGCAAGCATGATTAAGAATAAACCAACACTTCCAATTAAAAGCGCATAACTTTCTAGTTGAATAATCACAAACATAAAACCATACAACAACGTTAACATCCCTCCTATTCCCATTGACACTCTGGTGCCTTTAAATAAGTAGTAAATAAAATAGGTTATAGAACCAACAGTCATAACAGTTGCAATAAAATATGCAATTGAGAAATTCATGTACTCACTAAATGAAAGCAACAAAGTATAAAATAAGCACAATGCAAATCCAACAATGATATAATTAAATGGATGTATTTTCTTTCTTTGTGTAATCTCAACCAAAAAGAAAACCAAGAAAGTTAATAGAATCAGCATCATGGCGTACTTTACAGAGCGACTTGTCTTCTGATAGCCATCAATTGGCATTATCAAATCAACACCAAATGAACTATATGCAATACTATAATTTGAATCAGAAAAAATTTGAGGATAGCTTCTGTTCAAATGAAGGACTTTCCAAGATGCATTAAATCCTTCTGCATTTACTACATTTGTGTCCGGTAAGAATTGCCCGTTAAATGCCGGTGTCTGCCATTTCGATTTCAGATTTACTTTGGTTGTTTTACCAACCGGTACAAAGAAAAGCTGTTCACTTCCTTTTAAATCAATATCTATTTTTAAATCAAAACCATTATCGCTTAAATCTGATAAACTATCAACGTCAATTGATGCTATGGCGCCTGATTCAAACAAATCATGTGAAACAACACCCGGATTAAATTGGTATTTCTTGTTACTCATAGACAATTCCAAATTCTCATTCAATCCTCTCATGTCTGATAAACCCAATATAATCGATGCCTCATTTAAAATAATATTCTCCTCCGGAATGCTTAAATTTTTTAAATTAAAACTTTTGAACTTCGCATCAATTGAAATATTTGAGTTATAAACTACTACTTCGTAAATATTTCTGTGTCTCTTTTGGGGAAGAATTTCACCATTAATATTTGCCTCCTCTGGCAATACATAAAGATTGTGTTTAATAAACCGTAACACTTTATTTGTGTCTCTATAATACTCTTTATAAGGAAGTACAAGTATTGGGCCGGTAACTGTTTGTCGTCCACTCCACTTACTGGCAATATCTTCAAATGCTTGAACCTGCAAGTATTCTCTTTCATCAATTAACGAATGAATAATTACCTGAGGAATAATAAAAATCAATAAAAGGATAAAAATGATAACACTTTTAATAATAATGTGGTATCTGCCGAAAACACTTTCCGGTTCTGAATTGTTTACTTGACTATTGTCCATGGTTTTATTTTTAATATTAACTGCAATTATTAATAATTAGTACTTATTTAGGAGAATTTAACTTCTAAAATTTCGGACAGGTAACAAGGACTCTTTTTGTTTTCTTTCTTTTCTGTGCAATTTCATAAACAATTGTTACTTCATGTGCACCCTGACTGTTATTTATGCCAAGATTTGAAACCGTTAAGTCATAACTATACCCTATTCTCAAGCTTTTTTCAGGAATCTCTAGTCCTAATAAAGCGACAAAACTTTCCCTGCTTGGGTATCCCGGTTTATATGTTTTGAAGGGCAATCCTCTATACCAGGCACCAAGATTAATAAACTTATAGAAATAATAAGCGCCGATATCTAACTGATCATAGCGCAATTCATGCCTATAGTGTAATGAAACACTTACATATTCTTCAATCTTTGTTTTAGAAGTTCCCCTTGCTGTTATGATATATCTATAACCTCCATGCAAACTGTACACTAGCGGCAATGGTTCTATATTGCCTACAAGACTTGCATTTGGTTGATTTAAATGCTTCACAGAAAAACCTCCCCAAAAGTTTGTCGAATTAACCAGTCCTCCGGCTCCAATATCCATATAAGTTACAGGCTCAGTATTTGTTGCATCCTTTGAATTGGAAGAATTGGTTATTAATTGGTCATTGAATATCAACCGTGAAAAATTCAATCTTTTTTGGTGCATGCCAACCTGCAAACCACCTCTTGCTTCTGTGAATTTATTAATCTTTACACGATAAGCATAGTTCAAACCGAATTGTGTTGTTGTTAAGTTGGATGTGCCGGCCACATCCTGTAAAATAAATCCACCAATACCACTATTTAGGTCACTTAAATTATAATCATACGCAGCCATATATGTTTGATATGTCCTTCTGATGCCCGGCCATTGGTTTCGGTATGCAGCAGTAAATCGATGTTCATATGTCATACCTGTAAATGCAGGATTTAAAAACATTGGTGTTGCATAAAATTGAGTGAATTGCGGATCTTGTCCTTTACAAAAAAAGAATGAAATAAGGATTGTGGATATGTAAACTATTCTTCTCAATCTGATTTTTTCAATCGTATCTCCAATTCCTTATCTTCTTTCTCATACACCATTGCTTCTATCTCAAGCACTAGGGAGTGAAATCCTGTTTCCTGAACTATCGCCTTATATGATTTCAGTGGATTCATGATTAATATAAACTTGCCAGTTTTAGCATTTGAATTGTATATTCCTGCAACTTTGTTAGTTTCATTATCAAGTAAAGTGATTTTCGCCTTACCCAAAGAATCATTCTTAAACAAAACACCATGCTTAACCATCAAATCATTATCACCAAATCTAGTATCTATCTCATAGATGTCAGTTAAACCATATGAATCTTCTTTGTTTGATGAGTAATAAGCTTTCTGACCATTAACATTCAACACAAA
>JBFWYJ010000245.1:0-5398 GCA_050186555.1 Bacteroidia bacterium | reverse complement strand
CATATTCGCCACCTAACAGGCCTTTAATCCCTTGAACATAGCGCAAGGTGAATATTGGGTTTTTAAAAGATATAGGGATTCTATAAGTTTTCCCTTGATAGAATTTTTCGTTGGGAGCCCAACGAAGCGTTAACGAAACTTCTGAAGTTTGAATGTTCTTTATATCAAACGAGTCATTGACATAATCTGTACGATTGTAATGCAAGCCACCTGCAGCCTTTTGAATCCAATTTTTGTACCCTAGTGTGAAAGAAAAGTGATTTTTGAATTCGTTGAGATATTCTAAATTTAAAATATCATTATAAAGCCATTTGTCATTTGTACCTCGTTTAAAAGAGAGTAGAATGTTATCCTCCTGAATAAATTGTAATTCTTGTCCAGGAATCTTAGTCTCTCTTTGGTAACTCGCTTTCAATGATCTTACAGGGAATTCAAAAATACTTCTTTTGGTAAAAGAATAAGTTGAGCCAATGTAAAACTTCCACTTTTCATCTTTAAAACCATAGGCTCCATATCCTTCAAACACAATTTTCTTACTGAAAGCATTTGTCGTTCTCCCTCCAAACCTTAATCTAAAGCCTTCTACAGGGTTAAAACTATAAAATGTACTCAAGGGGCCCATATCAAAATAGGGCGTGATAGTTTTATAGCCCGCAAAAAGTAAAACTAAAACATCCATTGATCTTTTAAACGCAGGGATTTTCTTTACACTATCAATAGTTGCATAAACACCTTTTTCTGATTTAGATAATTGTGTGTGACGATTTTTTATCCAATATTCATCAGTCAAAAGACTTGCGCTATCACTTATTACGATTAGATCACCTCTATAGTCTTGCTCAGGTCTTGGCTTATTAATAATGAAATCTCTATACGACACGATTCGTTGGCCAAAGATTCCCATTTTCCCTTTGGTTAATCCAAAATCTGCCGACAATTCCTCGTTTACAACCGTATATCCTTGTTCTCCATTTTTTTCAAAATTTTGTACAATTTTTAACTCCTTTACCCAATTAAGGTTTATGTCCTTATTTACACTCATATCAATATTGGCAACAGCATAACTACTATCGAGAGTTATTAGCATGTGTCCTTGAAATAAAAAATCTGAATGATTTCTTGGCACAAAGGCGAGACGGATAAATTTGTTATTATTTTCAGTAATTGTATCAACAATAAAAAATTTATAAAAAGTAGGTGAAAGATTGGCAATAGGGCTTATAAATTGATTGGTTAAAAGGGTAATGTTATTATCGTAAATATTAATATCCTGATACAAATACTTCATATAAGCATCTATACCTTGATTATCTACATACCCCTCAAAAGCGACTGTTTTATTAGCCTTCACAATTTCTTTAGTTGTTTTTGGCGATTTTCTATACCATACGTTCGAAAGCGATTCCTTTAAATAAACAGGCAGCACAGGCTTCCCTTCCAGTTTTGTTGTATCTAAATTTTCAAAAACAAATTGAAATTTTTTAAATGCTTTTCTGTTTTTAAATTTATCGGTAACATTACTTAAGGCAAATTGGACTTTTTCATATTTTTCATATTCATAATAATCAAAGCCCTCCTTTCTATTTTCAGATTTGTGATCAATAACTTTCCTGATTAATTCCACTGCCGGATTATCTTTATTTCGATATTTTGATTTTTGCCCCTTAACTGTGACTTCATCTAATTGTTTTGCTTCTGGTTGAAGTTTAAAATTGATTGATTGTTCTTTTCCCAAAACGACCTCTTTACTCATTGGCTTATAGCCTAAAGACAATACTTTTAATTTAGTGTAATTTTTATCTGATTGTATTTTATAATAGCCTCTAGCATCAGTTGTTGTTCCAATACTTGATTCATCAAAAAAGACAGTGGCAAAAGAGAGGGGTTCTGATGTTTTCGCGTCAGTTACAGTACCTGAAATGATTGTGTTTTGAGAAAACAAAGTTTTCCCACACAACATTAAAAACAGAAGACTAACGAGTATGTGGTTTTTCTGAAGTGACAAAAACATATTTTTTTTGTAGTGTATAATTAAACCCAATTCCAACAATTAGCGAAGCGATAATTTTGGAAACTAAATACGGTAAATTGAAAATCTTTAGTATTGAAGCGCTTCCGAAAACATTTAAGAAGATGCTTCCAATCCATACTAATAAATATTTTACTCCCTGCTTTTTCAAATCTTTATTGTCTTTCATTTTAAATGACCAATATTTATTTATCATAAAATTTGTTGTCGCTCCGGCAATGGCACCAATACTTGTTGCCATTAAATAATTACATTTTGCTAACTCAACTAAAGTGACTGTAAACCCGAAGTCAACCATAGTTGCGCCCAAGGAAGATAGTTGAGTTCGCAAAAATATTTTCATTTAATAATATTTGTAATAATCAAAATTTGAATGATAATATTGCTATAAATTCCGGCAACTAAGTCATCAACCATTACACCCCAACCATTTTTAAGCTTTTCAGCTTTTCTAATCCCTAACGGCTTTAGAATGTCAAAAAATCTGAACAATACAAATGCAATTACAATTGTAATAAAATTGATTGGGAGAAAGAGCAACGAAATCGTCATGCCGAAAACTTCGTCTATAACAATTTTATTACTATCCTTCCCCCAACTTTTTTCCGCTTCCTTTGAAACGAATACCCCGATTATAAACAATACAAGATTTAAAAATAGGAACCGGATATTTGAATATAAATGGAAGGTTACATACAAATAAATAAAACCACACGTTATTAACGATGCAACTGTTCCGGCTCCCTTTTTTATAAAACCAATTCCAAAAAATGATGCTATTATTTTATACAAAGTCATTTACATTGATTCAACTAACTCCTGATAGTAATCTAAACCCAAATGCGTAATTAAGTCTTCTCCCATCATGTGTCTTAAAGTATTTTGCAACTTAATTAATTGTTTAAAAATATCATGCTCAGGTTTTAAGCCTTCAGCAGTTTGAGGTGATTTCAAATAAAATGAAAGCCATTCTTGAATACCATCCATTCCGGCACGTTTAGCCAAATCCATAAACAAAGCAAGATCTAAAACAATTGGTGCGGCTAAAATTGAATCTCTGCACAAAAAATTAATTTTAATTTGCATTGGATAACCCATCCAACCGAAAATATCAATATTGTCCCAACTTTCTTTATTATCTCCTCTTGGCGGGTAATAATTTATTCTTACTTTATGATACATATCTCCATATAAAGTAGGATTGGATTCAGGTTGGAAAATTTCATCTAATACACTTAATTTTGAAACCTCTTTTGTTTTGAAATTTTCAGGATCGTCCAAAACTTTTCCGTCTCTATTACCCAATATATTTGTAGAAAACCATCCGCTAACACCTAGAGCTCTCGCATGTAAACCAGGTGCAACAATAGTTTTCATTAATGTTTGCCCGGTTTTAAAATCTTTTCCGGCTATTGGTGTTTTCGTTTGCTTAGATAATTCTATTAAAGCAGGAATATCAACGGTTAAATTTGGAGCTCCATTAGCAAAAGGAATCCCTAATTTAAGGGCAGCGTATGCATAAATCATACTTGGAGCAATTAGTTCATCATTACTTTTTAGTGCTTTTTCAAATTCATCAATGCTAGTATGAATATTTGTTGGCTCAATATATTTTTCAGTAGAAGCACACCAAACAATAACAAGTCTGTCGCAATTATTTATGGCCTTGAATTTTTCCATGTCTTTCATTAAAGCCAATGCCAAATCATACTTTGTAGTTTCTTTTTTGATGTTTGTACCAATGATGTTTTTTACATAGTTTGGATCAAACACTGCCGACATTGGTTTTATTCGTTCTAGTTCTGTTTTCAATTCTGCCAATTGATGTAATTCTAAAACCTTTGCGTTAACTGCGGCTTCATATACATTATCTTCATAGATATCCCAACCTCCAAAAACTATATCACTTAATTTAGCTAAGGGAACAAAATCCTTTATTAAAGGGTTACGATTTTCCGTTCTCTTTCCTAATCGAATAGTGCTCATCTGAGTTAAGGAACCTATGGGCTGAGATTTACCTTTTTTTATAGCTTCTACGCCTGCAATAAGAGTTGTAGCAACCGCTCCTAAACCTGGCATTAAAATTCCTAATTTCCCCTTTGCCTCTGTGGGCTTTTTAATTACATCCATTTTATTTATTTTTAATTATTAGATCCACTTATTTTGTTTGTACCATTCAGCTGTTTTTTTAACTCCACTTTCTAAATCATGCTTTGCTTGAAACTGAAAGTGATGTGTTGTTTTTGTCATTTCACAATTCCAACTTTCTGCCACTAATTCATTATATTTTTCCAAATTCAAAGGGCTTGTTTTACCTGTAATTGCACTGATATACTGGGAAAAAAATGCAACAATTCTTACTATCGCTAATGGAAACTTAATATTTACTGGTTTTTTATTTAAAGCATTGCTAATTGCTATTGAAAAAGCATGCTTATCATATATTTTTCCATCGGAAGCAAAATAGATTTCATTTTTTACTTCACTAATTGTTGCGCGTAAAATTAATCGTACCAAATCTCTAACATAAATAAAAGTCAATTCTTGCTTGTGATTCCCTAAAACAGGGTTAATGTTTTTATTGATAAATTTGAATACTGTGTACAAATCTTTTTCTCCAGGGCCATAAACTGCTGTAGGGCGAATAATAATATAAGCTAATCCTGAATTTTTTATTAGTTGTTCCGCTTGTAATTTACTTTGTCCGTATAAGGTGATCGGATTTTGATGTGAGACCTTAATTTGATCTTTTGCTTTTACGGGGCCACTGGCTGCAAGGCTGCTAATGAAAATGATTTTCTTAGGAATTATATTAAATTTTTTAAGAGCGTTAATTAAGTTTTCGGTTCCATGATAATTTGTTGCGAAAAAATCTTTTTTTGAGTTTGATTTTGTTAATGCTGCCGTGTGAATTACGTAATCAATTGTCACATTGTTTTCGTTAAAATCAGAAAAAATTGAGAATAAGCTTTGTGCGTTATTTATATCGCCATAAACAATATTTGCATTTTCCAAATATTTTGTATTGCTACTTTTTCTTACCATTGCATAAATTTCAAATTGCTGTTGCAAAGCAATTTCAACCAAGTGAGTTCCAATAAATCCACTTGAGCCGGTAATTAATATTTTAATTTTTTTACCCATTATAAATGCTTCATGTAAGATCTGCGTCTCATGTGTTGTCTGGCATCATAACCATTAGTAAACATCAGAAGTGAGTTTTTATTTTCCTCTAATACATGACTAGATATAGCGGTTTTTACGCCATTATCAATAAAAGCTTGCATCATGTGTGCGTAAAAAACAGCCGGAACACCTTTGCTTTTATATTCATCTTTCACTGCTTGCAATAGTAAATCGGCAGTATCA
>JBFWYJ010000244.1:0-5416 GCA_050186555.1 Bacteroidia bacterium | reverse complement strand
CAGCCTTCTTCCATAACTCATAAATATGTTTTTGTAAACGACGGAATGCTTCTTCTTCCGGAATACATGTATCTGTAACACGATTTAATCCTTTCTCCAATAAATCCCATTCTTCTTGTGGGGTTAAATCTCTGTAATTCGGTAATCGCTTGTAGTGGCTATGGGCAACCAAATTCATTAAGTCTTCTTCCAAATTTGCTCCGGTACAAGAAATAATATGCACTTTATCCTGACGAATCATTTCAGCTAATGACACTCCTAATTCTGCAGTACTCATTGCGCCTGCCAAGGTTACCATCATTTTACCTCCTGCATTAATATGGTCTTCATAACCAATGGCAGCGTCTTTCAATGCAGCAGCATTGAAATGGCGGTAATGATGATTGATAAAATTTGATATCGGTCCTTTTTTGTCAACTGATGTTCCCATAATTCAAAATATAAAGCGCAAAAGTATGAATTATCAAGGAAAATTCAAGAAATATTGTTGAGCACCAGATTGGTTTATAAATAGTATTTTTACGCCTAAATGCTTCAGAAACTCAATAATTATTTATCGCTGATAAAATTCAGTCATACCGTATTTGCATTGCCTTTTGCTTTGATTGGTTTTTTTCTTGCTGTTAACAGCGGCGGAGCACAGTTCTCTGTTCGTTTATTTACACTGGTGGTTCTATGCATGGTGTTTGCACGAAGTGCTGCCATGGCCTTTAACCGGTATATAGATAGAGCATTTGATGAAAAGAATCCCAGAACAGCTGTCAGAGAAATTCCTTCCGGTGTCATTTCTGCAAAAGCTGCACTTGGATTTACGATGTTTTGCGCTGTTGCTTTTATCATCTGCACCTTTTTCATCAATGAGATTTGTTTTTATTTAAGTCCCGTTGCACTGATTGTTGTATTGGGCTACAGTTTTACAAAGCGTTTCACACCGCTTTGCCATTTGGTATTAGGTGTTGGATTAAGTTTGGCACCAATTGGAGCATATCTGGCATTAACCGGAGTTTTTGCCTGGTCGCCTTTGATTTTTAGCGCCATCGTTTTTTTGTGGGTATCAGGATTTGATATTATCTACGCATTACAAGATGAAGAATTTGATAGAAGTCAAGGATTAAAATCAATTCCGGTTTTATTGGGAAAAAAAAATGCGCTGATAATGTCTGAGATCATGCATGCAATTGTCGCAATTTTATTGTTGATTGCTTTTTTTGTAGGACAATTTCATTTTCTTTATATAATTGGCTCAATTATTTTCATTGCTTTACTTTGGTATCAGCATAGCATTGTAAAACCGGATGATTTGAGTAGAGTAAATTTAGCCTTCGGAACCACGAATGGAATAGCGAGTGTCATATTCTGCTTATTTACTTGTGCAGATATGTATTTTTTCTAAATAAACTTACATTTCCTGCTGGCGAAAGCACACATTCTTAATAGAATTAATCCGTGTTTAAATCTTGAAATATTAGTAGAACCGTAGGTGCGTTCTCTATAGCGGATAGGTACTTCTACAATCTTTAAATTCAATTTGTGAGCACCAAATAATAAATCAAAGTCACCAAACGGATCAAACTCTCCAAAGTACTTTCTGTTTTTCGTCAGTTTGATATAATCTTCTCTAAACATCACTTTAGTACCGCAAAGTGTATCTTTGAATCTTTGTTCCAATAACCAGGTAAACGCCCAGCTGAAAAAATGGTTACCTAAATAATTCAAGAAGCGCATGGCTTCTTTGTCCATCGGATAAACCAATCTTGTCCCATTGATAAAATCTCCTTTACCTGTTGCAATGGCATTATAGAATTTTGGAATATCTTCAGGAGGCACAGTTAAATCAGCGTCCAGAATCATTAAAATATCTCCTGTCGCAATTTTATAACCTTCACGAACGGCATCTGCCTTTCCTTTGCCTTTTTGCTGACCAATTTTTATATCATGGGTAGCAGCATATTTCTTTTGAATTTCCTGAATTTTTTCCCAGGTATCGTCGGTACTGTTACCTTCAATAAAAATAATCTCAACATGCTTGCCAAATTTTGGTAAACGAAGGATAGCATTTTCAATATTACCACTTTCATTTCTTGCCGGAATAACAACAGTAGTTGAATATAGATTTTCAACTTTTTTATCATCTGTCTCCGGTAAGGGTTTCGCGAAACTGTAAATATTAAAAGAGAAGAATCGAAAGAAAGGAAATTTGGCAAAGTACTTATTTAAAATAAAAGACAGAACAGGAAAATAGAGCGGAAAGATTAGCCGTTTGCTGTTTCTATAGGTGTCAAATCCGGAAATAAACAAAAGGTTATTAATATCTCTTGTGCTTAACCAATTTTGCCAAGGTGTTTTTTGTTTGATACCAATTACTTCAGCGAATTTTATTACAGGCTCCCAAAATGAATTATAATATTGTACAATTACTTTGGTATTTGAATGACAACATTTTTTTACCTGCTCGAATACTTGCTGAATATCATCAACAAATCCAATTAAATTACTGATTACAATTAAATCAAATTTTTGATTTAGTTGAATATCATTTGCGTCCATTACAACAAATTCAACATTGGCATTTGGATGTAATTCTTTTGCCCAGGCAATGTGTTCTTCGCTAAAATCAATTCCAACCTTTTTTGCTCCCTGAATACTTGCAATCAAATCTCCTCTGCCACAACCAACCTCTAATACAGCACTGTCTTCGTGAGAAAAATAATTCACATAATCGGTGATTTCTTTCCAGTAGTACCTGCTTAAAACACGCTTTTTGCGTTTTTTCGCCAAATCATTGAAGTAATCCTTGAACTTATTTTTTGTAAGAGTGGTCATGAAATTGCCGTAAAAATAAGGAATTATAATATATTTGTAGCCACTTTAATTTACGAATGTTAAAGAGCTGGTTACCAATAACACGCATAAAGATTTTCGGTGCAAAAATACTGTACCGTTTAACTACTTTATTTGTTGGTAAGGAAAGAAGAGTAATTGTAAGAGACGGTGTTAAGTACGAAGTAGATTTAGCTGAAGGTATAGAATTATCGCTTTTCTTATTTGGAAAATTCCAGAGTCACATTACAGAGAATAATTTTTTAAAGATAAAGTCTGATTTTACCATCATTGACATTGGTGCGAATGTTGGATTAATGACATTGCAATTCGCCAAGCTAGTGCCCAAAGGAAAAGTGATTTCATTTGAACCTACGGCTTATGCACTGGAAAGATTAAAGAAGAATTTGAGTTTAAATCCGGAGCTTGCTGAAAGGGTAGAGGTGATTAATTCTTTTGTATCAGAAAAATCTGATGCTAATCCTGATATCGTTGCTTACAGCAGTTGGAAAGTAAATGGAGAAAGAGGAACAGATGATCATCCTGTTCATTTGGGTACACCTAAGCCGGCAGAAGGAGTTCCTTCAATTTCATTGAATGATTTTGTTGAGCAAAGAAACATCAATAAAATTGATTTTATTAAAATTGATACGGACGGTCACGAATACGAAGTGTTTAAGGGTGCCGACAAAGCCATAGCTAAATGTAAACCTGTCATTATTTTTGAAATTGGTTTATATGTGATGGATGAAAAAAATATTTCATTTGATTTTTATTACAATTACTTTTCTCAATTAAACTACGAATTGCACGACACTATTTCCGGTGTTAAGATTAGTTTGGAGAACTATCGAAAGTATATTCCTAAAAATGGCAGTACGGACTTGATTGCTATTCCCGTTTAATTTTTCCTCTCAATCAACACGTTAAAGCTAAATTCAAAAGGTTTGTCGTTATTTTCTACAATGTATTCTCTAGAAATTATATTTGATTGATTAGCATCAATCAGTTTAAATTGATAATTCAATTTGTCAAAGAAGTCGTAAAATTCAATGGCACTGGTACCGGCACGCTTAAAACCGTGTGGCCAATATTCTGCCAATATTTTAATATGATTCTTTTAAGAAAGTAGTTTTTGCATGCCTTTAAAGGCAGTTAACTCAAATCCCTGAATGTCTATTTTTATAAAATCAACTTGTTTAATGATGCCGCTTGATATTAAATTATCTATGCTATCTGCGCCAATTTCTTCAACGGTATCGTAATTATTTACGGGATAAGTTCTATGATCTACATTCAGTAATTTTGATTTGTAAACTTTAATTGTTTCTTTTTTATCTGAAACAGCCAAATTAAATGTTTGTATATTATTGATTCCTTTACTGTTTTTCAGAAGGTATTTGTAGTTTGTTGCATCGGGCTCGAAACAATAAACTTTTCCTTTATCTCCAACCATTTTAGCAATTAACCCGGCATAAAAACCAATATTTGCACCAATATCAAGCACGTGAAAACCAGGTTGAATCAATTGTTTCATCAACTCAATTTCATGCGCATCATTTTTTAGTTTAAACCGCGAATAGGTCAAGTTGTAAACCGGAAAACAATTCTTAAAAAGCCAGTTACCTATTTTTATTTTGGTGTAATTAAAATCCATTTGATTTAGTAACGGATTTCGTACAGGCTAGCCTCTTCCGACATGCCAATCGTTTTTACAAGTCTTAGTTTCTCAGGATATTTCTGTGCAATAGGAATGGCAATATTATGTATGGTATTAATAAACTGCCCTGTATTTCTTGAAGGGTCTAGTCTTAAAGAAGCTAACATAATATGTGTCACATTATTCTTTTTGAATATGGCTAAAGCACTGTCAGGATTGGATTGGCGGGTGTTAGGGTCTTTGGCAATTACAGAATAAATTGGGAAGAAATGCTTGCCTTTTCCATATACAAAACTCATTGGCGCTTTTCTGCAAGCAATATTACTGTTCTCAGGGAGGCTATCGGCACACCAGGCACTAAGGCGCAAATAATTTTCCAAATCAGGTGTGTACCCGTAATAAATATCTCCTTTTAAGTTCTTACTCACAATCGGAATATTTTTAATTCCTCTTTTAGAAGTTGAAACGAACATAGAACCAACAACAACTAAGCAAAGAATCACAAAAAGTCTCTGATTAAAATTGTCCTTCTCAAATAGTTTATAGAAACCAAAACTTATACCTAATAAAAGCGCAGGCATGTGTACCATTATCAAACGCGTTTGATCCCATCTTGCTTGAAGAACAAAGAAAGTCCCAAAGGAAATGCTTCCCGCAAACAATACAAAAAACGCTATCAATTCTTGTTTGCTTTTTATTGCTTTATATAAACCAAAAAAAGTAACACCTAATACAATGAATGCAAGGAAATAGGCTGCGGGCTGTTGATGCGCTACATATGTACCATCTACTTCTATTGTTTCTGTAAATGTATGGCGCTCATCCATGAAGCCGAGAATTTGATAAAAACGCTTTCCTAAATACAAGCCAATATTTTCTGTAAACCTACCAATGAAACCCGCCACATCTTCCTGGCCCGTACTTGCATCAGATGGG
>JBFWYJ010000243.1:0-5434 GCA_050186555.1 Bacteroidia bacterium | reverse complement strand
AAATATTCTAAGTATGCAAAATTGGTAACCTCAGTCTCATCCATATAAAATGAAGAAACGGTTACTCTTCTTGGAGTATTGTTCCACTCGTAAGTTACATCGTGCTCAGTTCTACCCATTGAAAAGGTACCACCTTCAATTAGTACCAAACCAGGACCAGTTTCCTGCTCTTCATAAGGCACTTTTTCAAATCCACCATTGGTAGGGTCGTTATATGCCCAACCGGTTACCGGTGAACGTTCATTGCTACACGAAACTATCAACCCTGCCAAGGCTAGCGTTAACAATTTTCGGTTTTTTATCCAACTGATGTTCATACTTTAATTAACTAATACTAAAACGCTGTAACGGAAATATATTACAAAGGTTACAAAAATTTTTAAAATGAAGGACAACTAATGGTTCTATACCTCTTCTTTTTAGGCTTACATTCGAATTGAATCTGAAGCGAAACTTCATGCGATCCAGCAGTGTTACCACTTAATTTTGAAATAGTTACATCATAACTATAACCAAATTTAAAGTTATTATTCTGCAAACCAACCAATGCTATAACCGCATCTAAGTTTCTATACCATAAACCGGCAACAAATGCTCCTTTAACATAGTAAAGACCTAAATTCAATTGCTGGAATTTTTGTTGCGCTTGGAACAAAATATTTGGAGATAAATAACTCTCATTTCCTTTTTCTAATGGAATAATCATACCGGCATGCCCGGTAAATTTAGCTGGAAGTTTTGATTGCCCCAACATTCCTTCGTCAGGCTGAGTAATATGATGAGCAGCAAACCCAAAGAAGTAATTTTTACTATAGCCTAATACACCGGCAGAGAAATCTGCATTCTGTTTTTTGGCTGTTGGAACGATTTCAGAAGTATTCCACACAAAACCTCTTCTCGCATCAATCATGTCACCAAAATTTAACCTTCCCTTATCTAACACCTTTTGGAAATAGGTTGCCTGAATCCCAAATTTCAAGCTGAACTCGCGATTAATTGCAGCATGATAAGAATACATCAAACTTGCATTAGTAGTTCTTAATGTTCCTCTGGCTTGGTCATCACTCGTTACCAATAAACCAACTCCTCCAGCAAGAAAATCCATGTGTTGGTCGTATGAGGCAGAGTATGTTACATAAGTTCCAGATAAATTAGGCCATTGATTTCTGTAATTCATACAGATTCTTGGACATCTTGCAGTGCCTGCAAATGCCGGATTCAAATACAATGGATTTGCATAAAACTGCGTGAACTGTGGGTCTTGAGCTTTAAGATCTGTGAAAATCGCCACAAGCACGACAATTATCAAAGAGATACGTTTCGTCATAAATTAGATTTAGCAATCCTATCCTACAAATATAATAATGTATTTTTAATTACAAAAACATTTTCTTAACAATATTTTAGGATAATATTCGTTTTTTTTATAGTATTTTTATTTCCCCTTTTTATGAGATTAAATCTCCTGTTTCTCTTTCTGGTTCTGACTTTCAGAATTTTCGGTCAAATTACAACCGAAATGCTTGCGGCTGGGACAAATTCAAACAAAACCACCCCAAAATCAAAACTTTCTATTAGTAATAACGATTCAGATTTTGAAAAGATAATTATAGAATCCGCCCTTTATGATGCAAAGCGAAATAATTTACCTTATTTCACTGACACCAAGTATTCCGGAATTAGTTCCCTTTATCAACCAAAACTGAAAGTCAACTCCGTCTTTATACACCAAAACGCAACTTCAGGTTACATAAAAAAACTCATTGGAAATCAATTAACTAGCGAATTTAACAATGAAGTTAACTTTGAATATTCTGGAAATCAAACGATTACAAGATTTTCAATTGTTCCACTCAGAATAAGAAAGGATGGTTTAGTAGAAGAACTAATTGACTATCAAATAGATTGGGGTTCAGAACAATTCAATTCAAATCGTCTAAATTCGGCCGCAACCAGCTCATTTACAACGCAGTCAGTTTTAACAAGCGGAAAATGGTACAAATTAGCAATTACTAAAACAGGCCCACACAAAATAAATTCAAGTTTTTTGGTGAAAATGGGAATTAGTCCTTCTGCTATCAATCCAAAAAACATACGAATTTATGGTAATGGCGGTGTTCAGCTTCCTGAAAAAAATAGCGATATGCGTTACGATGATCTCACTGAAAATGCCATTTACGTATCAGGCGAATCAGACAATTCATTTGACGCAAATGACTTTATCATTTTCTATGCTCAAAATACTACCAAATGGATTTTTGCTAATGATTCTACCAAAATGTTTACACATAAAAACAATATTTATTCTGATACCGCTTATTACTATTTGAATTACGACATCGGCCCGGGAAAACGCGTAAACAACATCGCTTCACTTGCTTCTCCTGCCACAACTGTTACAAGCACATATGATTACTACAATTTTCATGAAATTGATATTACAAATTTCGTTAAGAGTGGAAGAAATTTTTATGGCGAATATTTTGACGTAACGACTTCCTATAACTTTTCATTTAACGACGGTAACTTTGTTATTGGTGATACACTGAGACTTTGCGGTAATTTTGCAGGCAGAGGAAGTGTAAACAATAGTTACAATTTGTCTGCTAATGGTATTGCAAAAGTTATTACCTGTCCCGGAATAGATCTTGCGAACTACCTGAGCGATTACGCTTCCTTGGGTGCGGGCTTTAGTAAAGGATTAAATTCTGTCTCAAGTGCAATTAATGTTTCTGCTGTAAAACTAACTCCAAATGCCGTAGGTTGGCTTGATAAATTTTCTGTTAATGCGAGAAGAGAATTAATTTATAACGGAACGCCATTTAATTTTCGTGATAAACGCGTGGTTGCTTTTGGAGGGAAATGCGAATACCAAATTCAGAACGTCAATAACCAATTGTTTGTATGGAATGTAACTGATTTTGTTAACCCGATGAATCAATTATACAATTTGAATGGGACAACAGCAAGCCTTATCACGAGCTCAGATTCCTTGTTAGAATTTTCTGTTTTCAATCCAAACACACTCAATCAAGAACCGTCAAGTTATGGTTTAGTAACAAATCAAAATTTGCATAGCGTTACACAGGCTGATTATATTATTGTTGTTCCGAAGCAATTTTTATCATATGCAAATCGTCTTGCGGCGCTTCATCAACAGGAAGAGGGATTAAGTTATGTAGTTGCAACAACCGAGCAAGTTTATAATGAATTTGGTAGCGGAATTGCTGATGCGGCAGCCATAAGAGATTTTGCACGAATGGTTTACGGAAGAGGGTTATCTCAGAACAAACCTTTAAAGTATATGTGTTTATTTGGAAGGGGTTCTTACTTTAATAAAAATGGTCGAGCCGGCAACAACAATTTTATTCCAACGTATGAAACGGAAAACTCAGTTTCATATATCTATTCGGTTACCTCTGATGACTTTTTCGCACTGATGGATCCGCATGAAGGATTTAATGCAGAGAGCTATGGAGCTATGGATATAGGCGTTGGCAGGTTAATTATTTCAAACACAAGTGAAGCAGAAAATGTGGTTTCAAAAATTGAAAATTATTATAAGCATGGGGTTTTTCCGCAAACCATTAGTAATAACTGTAATACTGCAGTTTCTAATCAATTGTACGGTGATTGGAGAAATTATATTTTGTTTTCAGCGGATGATGGCGACAATGCCTTACACATGATTCAGGCCGATAAAATGGCCAATAAAGTCAGAGCAGCAAATCCACAATTTAACATCAATAAAGTTTATGTGGATGCTTATAAAGGTTTATCAACTCCGGGTGGAAAAAGATATCCGGATATGCAGGAAGCATTTAATAGTCGCGTTCAGAAAGGTTGTCTTGTGATGAATTATACCGGTCACGGTGGTGAGGTTGGGTTATCTGCAGAACGTATCGTTGATATTCCAATTATTAACTCCTGGAAAAATTTTAATGGCCTTCCATTGTTTATCACAGCAACTTGTGAGTTTGCACGTTATGACGATCCTGACAGAATATCTGCAGGAGAAATTTGCCTGTTAAATCCGGATGGTGGCGCTGTTTCATTGATGACCACCTGTCGGTTGGCTTTCTCTAACTTCAATGAAACTTTAAATAATAAATTGTTTGATTTTATGTTTAAAGAATTACCCGATAAATCCAAGCCTGCCTTAGGTGATGTTGTCCGACTTACTAAACAAAGTCTCGGTCAGAATTTCTTTTACTCTAATTTTCATTTGTTAGGAGATCCGGCCTTAAAACTTGCTTTTCCAGTAAATAAAATAATTACCACTCACATCAATGGCAATCCGGTAAGTTCAAACAACAACGACACTATAAAAGGATTATCAAAAGTGACTATCAAAGGGCATGTGGTAGATACAGCAGGATCGAAAATAACAGGATTAAACGGAATAGTATATCCAACTATTTTTGATAAAAGTGAATTAATCACTTGTCAATTAAATGAACCTGGTTCAAGCACATCTCCGGGAACACTCACCCCCTTTCAGTTTAATTCTCAGCAAAATATTATCTATAAAGGTAAGGCAGAAGTAAAAAATGGTGAATTCGAATTCTCTTTTTTAGTTCCGAAAGATGTTTCATTTAACTATGGGAATGCCAAATTTAGTTATTATGCAACTGACGGAAGTATTGATGCAACAGGTCTTTATGATAGCGTTAAAGTTGGCGGCATCTCTTCCAATATTATTCCTGATGCCGTTGGCCCGGAAGTATTATTATATCTCAATAGTAAGAGTTTTGTTAATGGTGGAACAACAAACGAAACACCAATTCTAATGGCAGAAATTTCTGATTCTTCCGGGATAAATACAGTAGGAACCGGATTTGGGCATGATATTGTAGCAACAATAGACGGAAAGACTGACAAGCCAATTGTCTTAAATGATTTTTATGAAGCAGGTTTAAATAGCTATCAGAATGGCTCTATAAGATATCAAATTTCAGAGTTGGAAGAAGGGTCTCATAACTTGGCATTAAAAGTTTGGGATGTTCAGAACAATTCCTCAGTAGTAAATGTTGATTTTATTGTGGCAAAATCTGAAGACTTAGCATTAAAAATGGTTTTAAATTATCCAAATCCGTTTACTACAAATACAAAATTCTTTTTTGAGCACAATCGAAATTGTGAGGACTTAAAAGTTAATATTCAAGTGTTTACCATTAGTGGTAAAGTTGCAAAAACGATAAATCAAACAGTTAATTGTGAGGGATTCAGGACCGAAGGAATTCATTGGGACGGTCGCGATGACTATGGTGATAAATTGGG
Source organism: Bacteroidia bacterium (assembly GCA_050186555.1). Classification (GTDB taxonomy): domain Bacteria; phylum Bacteroidota; class Bacteroidia; order B-17B0; family Aurantibacillaceae; genus Aurantibacillus. Next base: position 154 of record JBFWYJ010000243.1, on the reverse strand, counting down.
TAAAGGCGTTTATTTATACAAGGTTTCGGTAGTTGACCCCAACAACCAAAAAGCAGAAAAAATTGAGAAATTGGTCATACTAAATTAGTATATTTGACGTTCTTCTCTTCTACAGAAAGACAATACGTGAGAAACTATATAAAGATATTTATTA
>JBFWYJ010000242.1:0-5442 GCA_050186555.1 Bacteroidia bacterium | reverse complement strand
GTGAAGAAACTATCAGAAGAGCTTTCAATTCCTCTTTTAGCACAGATACCATTAGTACAAAGCATAAGAGAAAGCGCAGACTCCGGTAGGCCAATAACATTGGAAAGCGAAACAGAACAAGCCTTAGCTTTTAAAGCCTTAGCGCAGAATACTGCTCAACAAGTTGCAATAATAAATGCTAAAAAAGAAGAAGTTCCCGCATAATAATTAATTTTGTAGCCTTTATGAGCAGCTCAATAAGACAAAGAGTAGAAGATGCACTGAACACCATCAGGCCTTATTTAGAAGCAGATGGAGGAAACGTTCAGGTTGTTAGTCTTAATGATAACAACGAACTTACAGTTGAACTTACCGGCGCTTGTAAAACTTGTGGGATGAGACATATGACCATGAAATCGGGCATTGAAGAAACAGTTAAAAAAGCGGTTCCTGAGATTACTAAAATAACTGCAATACCAAACCAATAGATTTTTCCTTTTCTGATGAAACTGACTAACAAATTAAACGAAAGCAAAAAAACATTATTCTCAATTGAAATTTTACCGCCATTAAAAGGGAAGAGTATTCAAAGCATTTATGATGGCATTGATCCTTTGATGGAATTCAAGCCGGCTTTCGTTGATGTTACTTATCACAGAGAAGAATACATTTATAAAAAAAGAGATGGCGGTTATTTAGAAAAAGTTAGCATCCGCAAGCGACCCGGAACTGTTGGGATTTGCGCCGCCATCATGAATAAATATAATGTGGAAGCGGTACCACATATTATTTGTGGAGGATTTACAAGAGAAGAAACAGAAAATGCATTAATCGATTTACAGTTTTTGGGAATTGATAATGTTTTGGCATTGCGCGGAGACAGCATTAAGACAGAAGCTGCTTTTGTACCGGAACCCGGAGGACATGATTATGCTTTGGATTTGGTGAAACAAATTGACAGCATGAATAATGGCTCGTATTTAGATGAAGACATGAAAGATGCTGCGCCTACTAATTTTTGTATTGGAATTGCAGGTTATCCGGAAAAACATTTCGAGGCGCCAAATATGATTAGCGACATGAAATATTTGAAAGCAAAGGTTGATGCCGGCGCTGAATATATTGTAACACAAATGTTTTTTGACAACAAAAAATATTTCGAATTTGTGGATTTGTGTCGCAAGAATGACATTAATGTGCCTATAATTCCGGGATTAAAAATTCTTACCTCTAAAAAACAAATAACTGTATTGCCTAAGATATTTCATATAGATGTGCCACAAGCTTTCTATGAAGAATTAGAAAAATGTAAAGACGATAAAGCCATTAAACAAGTGGGGATTGAATGGTGCAAAGAACAAGCTAAAGAATTAGTGAAAGCAAATGTTCCTTGTTTGCATTTTTATACAATGGGCACTTCTGAAGCCACAAAAGCTGTAGCAAAAGAAGTTTTTTAATCTATTTGGATTTCGACTTTTATAAAGGAGAGGTTTTATTAATTGACAAACCACTTGGCTGGACAAGCTTTCAAGCAGTAAATAAATTAAAGTACGCCATTAAACATCATCCATCATTTGTTGTTGATGGTCAAAAAATCAAACCAAAAATTGGTCACGCCGGAACATTAGATCCACTTGCAACCGGATTACTTATTGTTTGTACAGGTAAAAAAACTAAAGAAATCAATTCCTTCATGGGCCTTGATAAAGAATACACGGGTAATTTTTATTTAGGTGCTACAACGCCTTGCTTTGATTTGGAAAAACCCATTGATAAAACATTTCCAACAGAACACATTACCAAACAAATGATATTGGAAACGGCAAAAAAATTTGTTGGATTTCAGGAACAAGTGCCGCCAATTTTCAGTGCGGTAATGGTTAATGGCAAACGCGCTTATTCTTTGGCAAGAGCCGGAGAAGAAGTAGAGCTCAAAGCAAAGCCAATTGAAATAAAAGAATTTGAAATAACCAATATAGAAATGCCTAAAGTTTATTTTAGGATTGTTTGTAGCAAAGGAACATATATCAGAAGCATTGCAAGGGATTTTGGCTTAGCCCTTGAAAGTGGCGCACATTTAACTGAATTAAGAAGAACAAAGATTGGTGAGTTTGGCGTGAAGGATGCAGTGAGTCCGGAAACATTTATTGAAAAACTAAACTCTAACCCCAACTAAGGTAACGTCGTCAATCTGTTCCAGGCCACCTACCCAATCTTTGAACGTGAGTTCCAGGATTTGCTGTTGTTCTTTGAGTGGTTTTTGGCAAATGTTTTGTAAGAGCTCTCTTAGTTTCTTACTCATGAACTTCTTGCCTTTTGCGCCACCAAATTGATCCGGGAAACCGTCGGTGAGCGTATAGATAACATCGCCTTTTTGTACATCAATTGTATGTAGTGTGAATGGTTCCTGGTCTCTGTCATGTTTACCAACAGGTATTTTATCAGGTTTGATTTCGATTACCTGGGTGGCTGAGCCTGTCGAAGCCCCCTTTTTTTGAGTATCAGACACTTCGACAAGCTCAGTGTCCGTATTGGTGCGCATTATCCAAACCGGATTATTTGCAGAAGCAATTTCCAATTTAGTTTTGTCTTTATTAAAGGCAATCAAAGAACAATCCATGCCGTCTTTTCCGCCGTCTTTACTTCCATCTTTCTTTAATCTTTCAATGATTGTTTTTCTTGCTGAATTTAATATCTTATCCGGACTCGTTTCTGTCTCTATGGCTTTTTCTAATGAAGTAATATTTAATAAACTCATAATAGCTCCCGGTACGCCATGTCCTGTTGAGTCTGCTGTCACAAAAGCAAAGTTGCCATTGTTTAATTCACTTGCCCAATAGAAATCGCCGCTTACAACATCTTTGGGTTTAAATAAAATAAAGTAGTCTGGATTGTCATTGCGAACACCCGTAGGGTGTGAAGCAATCTCTTGATTAGATTGCTTCGTCGTTCCGAAAGTTTTCGGTACTCCTCGCAATGACAGGCTAAGGTTTTCATCTAACAATTCTTTCGTAGCCAGAAAACTTCGTTGAATTCTTTCTGCGTAATTGATGCTATCTGTAATTTCTTTGTGCTTTTCTTCAATAATGTCTTTCTGTTCCTGAGTTTCTTTTTCTTTTAATTCAATGATTTGCTTTTGACGCTGCGTAACCTTAAAGCGGTTATACAAGAAAACTGAAAATACGCCAACCAACAATAGCACCAAACTCACTGAAGCAATAATAATATTCTGTCTTTGCTTCTCGGCCAAGGCTTTTTCTTCTTTTTGCTTTATTTCGTTTTGGTGTTCTTTTTCATCTAAAGCCTTTTGCTTATCATATTCGTATTGAGTTTGTTGTTTTATTGTTGCTTTTTGTGTTTCAATGTTATTCAAGCTATCGCGCATTGTTATTTCCAATTCATACATTTCCAATGCCTCTTTAAACTTTTTTTGCTTTATATAAATTTCCTTTAATAATTCTGCAGCACTCTTTATCTTAGCTGGAAATCCTAATTCATTAGATAGTAAATAATTTTTTTTTGCATAACTATAACTTTCAACTAATCTTCCTTGCTTTAAGAAAAGTGTTCCTATGTTATGATATGAAAGAGTCGCTCCCGATTTGTCACCAATATCTTCTTGTAGTTTTAAACTCTTTTGATAATACTCTAAGGCCCTAGTATAATCACCTTGATCCTCATAAACACGCCCAATGCTATTTAGGTTTTTAGCTATTCCTTCTTTATAACCTATCTCCTCATTGATTTCCAGGCTACGAATTTGGTATTCTAAGGCTTTATCAAAATTTCCACGATTACGATAAATGATTCCAATCCCATGAAGCGAATTAGCAATTCCTTTTTTATTGCCCATTTCTTCTTCAATTTTTAAACTTTTAAATTGGTATTCAAGACTTAGCTGTATCTCCTTGCGTCAAGTATATTAATGCAATATTCTTTAAGGTTGCCGCCATGCTATACTTATCTCCAATTTTTTCTTCCAATTTTAAACTTCTAAAATAGTGCTTTAATGCAGCTGCAATACTGCCCTGTTTCTCCAAAATCCAGGCAAGGTTAATTAGAGAAGCAATTATTCCTAAGGTATCTCCTAACTCTTCCTGTACTTTCAAGCTTTCCCTAGAGTATTTCAATGCCTTTTGAACATCCCCTTGATTACTGTAAATGAAACCAATATTATTTAAAACATTTGCCTCACCAATTTTGAAATCAATCTTTCTATAGATGTTTAATGCTTCATTAAAATATTTCAACGCTTTAGGAAAATTACCTTGGCCATCATAAATATACCCTATTGCCTCAACTGAATTGGCCAGAAAAGTGTTGTATTTTACTCGAAGAAAATTGTCAGAGATTGTTTTTTTTAGGCATTCTTCTGCTAATGATTTTGCCTTAAACCATACATTTAAAGCGCTATCAGGATCTTCAAAATAAACTTTTTCGCCGATTGCTAGCAACGTAATAATTCTAGTTGTATCATGCTTAGCATTTTTAAATGCAGTTTTTAATGAATCAATGTCTTTGTCTTGCGCATTTGAGGAAAAGATGCCAAAAAGAAAAAATGAAATAAGGACCCGAAGTAACATGTTTTAAAACTAATGGAAAAAAATTATTTATCAAACCCTTTATTATTCTAATAATTCTTTCAAACAAAAAAGGTCAAGCTTTCGCTTGACCTGTCTATTCGTCTGTGCGCATGGAGGGACTCGAACCCCCACGCCTCGCGGCGCCAGATCCTAAGTCTGGTGCGGCTACCAATTACGCCACATGCGCAGGATCTATCTGCTTAATTAAAAGCAGGACACAAATGTAATAATTTTTTATTCGTGTCGAACAATAATTTTTTGGGTCTGCTTCTGCCGGTCTTGCTCTACTCCTAAAAAGTAAATTCCATTGTTTAAATCCTCGGTATTTATTTCAATAACAGAATCTCCTTCGAACAATTTTATTGACATCTCTTGTCCTAACATAGAATATAGCCTCACCTTTACCTTTTCTTTATTCCCTACATTAATTCTAATCCATTCATCTGCAGGATTTGGATAAATCACAAGCCCTTGCTCCACTCGCCTTTCTTTTATCCCAATAAGCTCAGAATTAGCCGTTACTTTTGAAATAACGGCATTTAATACCGCGCGATTATTAGCGTTGATTGTGTCAGCCTCTGAAACATAAGCCACGATATACATATTATCCGGATTATACTGATAGGCAGTATTCGTTGAAGAATTAATGGTTAAGGAAAAGCTTTTACTGTATGTATTTCCGTTTGTACCACCATTACTCGGTATTACCGATGCGGTACCATATGCCCCATCAAATGCTTGAGACATTACATAATAATGTCGGTACTCCCATGGATTTAAATAATTAGCGTTCTCACTTGGAACAAAATGTCTTTTTTGAAAATATGGTGACCATGGCACATTATAATAATCATTTTTCTGATTATAGTCGTTAACAAAA
>JBFWYJ010000241.1:0-5454 GCA_050186555.1 Bacteroidia bacterium | reverse complement strand
GTTGGAAATTATTTTGTTTTGGTTACGAATACGATTAATGGTTGTATTGCAATAGGAGAGTATCTTGTAATTCCAGGAGGTATAAATGCTGATTTTGTACCTAGCCCAACTGAAGGTTTTGCGCCGTTAGAAGTAACCTTTACAAATAATTCTTCAACGAGCACAGGAGCAAGTAGTATCATATCAACCTGGGGGTATGGAGATGGTGTGATAACAAACACAATACTTAATTCCAGTGTATCAGCGCATACCTACACAAGTTCGGGTACATTCTCAGTAATACTTACGGTTCAAAAAGGAAGTTGTATTGATACTGCCATGAGAGTAATCAGAGTCGACATTCCTTCTAAGCTGGAAATACCAAATGTGTTTACACCAAATGGAGATGGTACAAATGATATTTTCCGATTAAGAGCATCAAATTTGAAAGAAGTTTATGTGATAATCTTTGATAGATGGGGAAACAAAGTATATGAAACCACCAGTGAAACTGGTAACTTTGGCTGGGATGGAAAGAATTTATCAGGTAAGGAATGTGCAGACGGTACTTATTTTTACATCATTAAAGCCACGGGTGCAGACGGCGAAGAATATGAGATGAAGGGCAATGTGAGTTTGTATAGATAATTTTATTACTGCCAAACAAAACTTATTGCCTGTTTAATATCAGGGTGTAAGCTTTTCGCTACAGGACAAGTAAGTGCTGTGTTTTCGAGAATTTTTTTCTCTTTATCAGAAAAATTGTTTTTTGGAAAAGTTACTTTTACATGAATTTCACTTACTCGTCTAGGATCACTTGCCATTACTTTAGTTACTTCGGCATTTGTGCCCGTGATATCAGTTAATTGGCCACTTTGAACTTTAATACCCATTACTGTAATCATACAACTAGCAAGAGATGTAGCCAAGGTGTCAGTTGGCGAAAAAGCTTCACCCTTTCCAAAATTATCAACCGGAGCGTCAGTGATAATTTTAGTTTTACTAGCAATATGCTCGCATTCTACCCTTAATTCACCCAAATATTTAACATTACTTGTCGCCATAACACTAAGTTTAAACCAAAGGTAATTTTTTTGCATGAAAGAATTCATTAATTTTGTTATGTGGGGAGGATTCTTTCAATAGTATTCGCAGTTCTATTTTGTTTTGAGATAGATGGACAAATCATTCCTGATTATGAAACTGAAGGAAGTGATTTGAATGTGTTGTATAGAAATGAAAGAACATTCGAATTCTTTGCTCACTCAAGAGGCTATGGAATGCTTTACAGGCGAGCGAAACACGTAACAGGCAAGAGAAAGTCATTTATTGAAATTAAAGGTGCTAGCTTAAGACATCCAAAAGAAATTAAACTAACTGGTACAGATGTTGAAAGAAAAAGATACATCTACGGAAAACTTCATAATGTTTTCATGACAGATGTTTCAGTTGGATTTCAAAATGTACTAGCCGGAAAAGCAGATAAGAAGTCAGTTGAAATAAGATATAACTATTCTATTGGTCCAGGTATTGCTTTGGCCAAGCCTTATTATTATACCATTGTTACAAACGATAATTCTAGCTTCAATAAATATAAAAAGTTCAATGAGGAATCTTTTACGCAGGATAGTGTGATTGGAAGAGCACCTTTCACTTATGGTTTAGCAGAGTTGCGTGCGTATCCTTACGTTGCAGGAAAGTTTAATCTAAGTTTTGAATACGCGCCATATGGCAATTTGGTTAAAGCGTTAGAGACAGGTGTTTCTGTTCATTATTTTCCCGTGCCATTACCAATGATGGCGAGAAATAACAAAGAATTTTTAATAGTTACCATTCATATTGGTTTCGTTTTCGGAAAGCGTTGGTATTAGTATGTCGGAAATTTCTTCAATCGAACAAGACAATAGACGTAAAAAACCGGATTGGTTAAGAGTTAAACTACCAACTGGAAAAGAATATTTAAAAGTACGTGAAGTCGTAAGTAAACATAAACTTCACACTATCTGTGAAAGTGGTAATTGCCCGAATATGGGCGAATGCTGGGGCGCAGGCACTGCTACATTTATGATTCTTGGGAACATTTGTACCCGAAGTTGTGGATTTTGTGCCGTGTTCACCGGGAAACCTAAACCTGTTGATTGGGACGAGCCCAAACGTGTGGCTAATTCAGTTAAATTGATGAATGTGAAACATTGCGTTATTACAAGTGTTGATAGAGACGATTTAAAGGACGGAGGATCAATTATTTGGGCTGAGACAATTAAAGCTATCAGAGAAATTAGTCCCGAAACTAAATTTGAGTGTTTAATTCCTGATTTTGCAGGAAAATGGGAGAATTTGCAACGTATTATTGATGTTAAACCAGACATTGTTTCGCATAACATGGAAACAGTTAGAAGGTTAACTCCACAAGTTAGAATTCAGGCCAAGTATGATCGAAGTCTTGAAGTCCTTCAGAGGTTAAAGGATCAAGGTATGAGAACTAAAAGCGGCATTATGGTTGGACTAGGAGAGACGAAGGAAGAGGTTTTAGAGACGCTAAATGATTTAGCATCAGTTGGTTGTGACGTGGTAACACTTGGTCAATACCTACAACCTACACCAAAACATCTCCCTGTAGATAGATTTGTCCATCCTGATGAGTTTGCGGAATACGAGAAGTTAGCCAAAGAATTGAATTTCAGACATGTAGAAAGTGGTCCTCTAGTTCGGAGTTCATATCATGCAGAAAAGCACGTTTTGTAAAATAAAACGCTTTTTTGATAAAAATGAGGCAATTTTCACTCTTCCTATCCTTCCCTTAAGTCTTTTATTTACAAGTTTTTCAGTACGGAATTTCTAACACAAAAATCTTTTCAAAAAATATTGTTGTTTGAAATTAAATTACTATCTTTGCCGTCCCTATTTTTAGGAATGTCCTGAAATAGTAGTAAAATCAAGTAATACAAAGGATTTAAGATGCCTACAATTGCACAATTAGTAAGAAAAGGCCGAGTTAAGTCGGTTATTAAAAGTAAGTCAGCTGCTTTGAACTCTTGTCCACAGCGTCGTGGCGTATGTACAAAGGTTTATACAACAACACCTAAAAAGCCAAACTCGGCAATGAGAAAAGTGGCAAAAGTTAGATTAACTAACAAAGAAGAGGTGATTGCATATATCCCGGGTGAGGGTCATAATTTGCAGGAACACTCTATCGTGTTGGTACGTGGTGGTCGTGTGAAAGATTTACCAGGTGTACGTTATCACATTGTTCGTGGTAGTTTAGATACTGCGGGAGTAGAGGGTAGAAAACAACAAAGATCAAAGTATGGTGCTAAGAGACCTAAAGCTGGTGCACCTGCGAAAAAATAATTTAGAAGACAAAGATAATTTCAAAATAAAATGAGAAAAGCCAGAGCCAAAAAACGCTATTTGTTACCTGATCCAGTGTATAATGATGTATTGGTAACACGTTTTGTGAATAATTTAATGTATTCAGGTAAGAAGAACATTGCAACCAGTATTTTTCATGAGTCATTGGGCATTATAGCTCAACGTACAAGCGAAGACGGTTTAGAGGTATTTAGAAAAGCATTAGCTAATGTTACACCTCAAGTAGAAGTGCGTTCAAGAAGAGTAGGTGGAGCTACGTTCCAAATTCCTTCTGAGATTCGTCCTGATAGAAAGATTGCGATGGCAATGCGTTGGTTAATCGGATACTCTCGTAAACGTAACGAGAAATCAATGGCTCAGAAGTTAGCAGGTGAAATTATTGCTGCCTCTAAAGAAGAAGGCGCTGCTTTCAAAAAGAAGGAAGACGTTCACAAAATGGCTGAGGCGAATAAAGCATTTTCACACTTTAGATTTTAATAAAGAAACAAATGAGCGACTTAAAATATACTAGAAATATAGGGATTGCTGCCCATATCGACGCCGGTAAAACAACTACTACTGAGCGTATTCTTTATTATACAGGTGTTAATCATAAAATTGGAGAAGTGCATGATGGTGCTGCCACAATGGACTGGATGGCGCAAGAGCAGGAGCGTGGTATTACAATTACTTCTGCTGCTACTACATGTTTCTGGAATTACAGAGGTAACAAGTACAAATTAAATATTATCGATACACCGGGTCACGTTGATTTTACAGTTGAGGTTAACAGATCTCTTCGTGTATTGGACGGTTTGGTGTTTTTGTTTTCAGCGGTTGATGGTGTTGAACCTCAATCAGAGACTAACTGGCGTTTAGCTGACGGTTATAACGTTACAAGAATTGGTTTCGTGAATAAAATGGATCGTCAAGGTTCTGATTTTTTAAACGTTGTAAAACAAGTTAAAGATATTCTTGGGGGTAACGCTGTTCCATTGCAGTTACCTATCGGTTCTGAAGATAACTTTAAAGGCGTTGTTGATTTGATCAACAACCGTGGAATGGTTTGGAATGAAGAAGATAAGGGAATGACTTATCAAGAAGTTCCAATTCCTGATGATATGAAGGAAGAAGTAGCTGAATGGAGAGAGAAAATGTTGGAAGCTGTTTCTGAATTTGATGATTCGTTAATGGAAAAGTTTTTCGAGGCTCCTGAAACTATCACTGAACGTGAAGTGTTAGATGCTTTAAGAAAGGCTTGTCTTGCAAATAAAATTGTTCCAATGGTTTGTGGTTCATCCTTTAAGAACAAAGGTGTTCAAACCATGTTGGATTTAGTAATGGAATTGATGCCTTGTCCTTTAGATATGGATAATATCAAAGGTACAAATCCAGATACAGGTGAAGAAGTTATCCGTAAGCCGGACGCAAAAGAACCTTTTGCTGCTTTAGCTTTTAAGATTGCAACTGATCCTTTTGTTGGTCGTTTGTGCTTTTTCCGTGCTTATTCCGGACGTTTGGACGCTGGTTCTTATGTGTTGAATACGCGTTCCGGTAACAAAGAGCGTATTTCTCGTATTTTCCAAATGCATGCTAATAAACAAAACTCAATCGATTTTATTGAGGCAGGTGATATTGGCGCTGCTGTTGGTTTTAAAGATATTCGCACCGGCGACACTTTGTGTGCCGAAAAACACCCGATTGTTCTTGAAGCAATGAAATTCCCTGAGCCTGTTATTGGTATCGCTATTGAACCTAAAACTCAAGGTGATTTAGATAAATTAGGTGTTGGTCTTGGTAAATTAGCTGAAGAAGATCCTACTTTCAGAGTAAAAACTGATGAGGATAGTGGTCAGACCATTATTTCTGGTATGGGTGAGTTACACTTGGAAATTATTGTTGACCGTTTAAAGCGTGAATTTAAAGTTGAGGTTAACCAAGGTGCCCCTCAAGTAAACTATAAAGAGTCTATTACGGCTAATTACGAACACAGAGAAGTATATAAGAAGCAAACTGGTGGTCGTGGTAAATTTGCCGATATTAAATTTACAGTTGGTCCAATCGATGCGGATTTTGATCAAGAAAAAAATGGTTCATTCCAATTTGTAAACCAAATTACTGGTG
>JBFWYJ010000240.1:0-5499 GCA_050186555.1 Bacteroidia bacterium | reverse complement strand
GGAGAGAGTATTTCATTATCACCTTCAATTGGAAACTGGAATTTTAAATGCAGATCGCATTATTTTATCACACGAAATAAAATATGCATTGCCAGGAGGTGGTTTGGCGATGAAATTGAGGATGGACGAAAAGCTGATAAGAAACTCAAAGAAAAATATTACAAAAAGAAATAACCTTTATAACCTGTGTGTTAGGTTATGTGCTACACATCTAAGGTCTTTGAAAATTTCTACAAAGAGAATCTAAATAAGCATTAGATGCAGAATTAACTAGGTAATCAATAAATATTCGATACAACATTGCTCCTATATAACTTTTAACTTGAAACGTACTTTTCCAAGCTAATAGATTTTGCTTTAGCTCATCAACTGTAGTTGCATGATTCATGAGTGGATTTTCTGTTACAAAACTTTTATAATTGTTCTCCCAACACTCAAATATTACCTTTCTAAAAAAGTCTTCATACCTTATTACGATATTAAATGTAGATTGCCAGTTATCAAATATTTCCTTTTCCGAATTGTCATTTGGCTCAATTGTAAATGTCCATTGATCATCTTGAATACTGTTTATTGTTGGTTCCGTTTTGAATAAAAAGGAAAGTGCTACACTCTTGTTTTCAGTATATGGATAGTAAGTTACAATTCTATTTACCTCTGCTTCATCCAAAAGTACATTTTTTGTTCCCTTAGCAGGTCTCGAATTACACTTATCACCTAAAGGAATTAAATTGTCAAAGTTGACGGCAGTAAATGGAAACAAATCTTTGTATAACCAGTGATCCAATTCTATTCTGGATTGGCCTGAAAGATTAATATAACCCTCAAGACCACATACAGGACAGATATAATACCCATTCTTCTTAATAAATCTGTCTAACGCTTTTGAAATTGTATCGTTATATAATTGCTCGAATGGAGGATGATTTAAAGCGTCATTATACAAATAAAGAAAAGTATTGCTAATTTCATCTTGAATTTCAGGCGGAAGTTCCTTTATGGAAATCACCTCATAAGTTAGATCCTTTTTGCAAAGATGTTCAATTTTATTAATGTCAGAAAAAGCTTTTAGTATTTTATCCCTAACTTTTTTTGATTTAATCGCTTTGTATTTATTGTAAACAAGTTCAAATTTTTTCCTTAACGCGGTTTTATTCGAAAACGCTGTTTTAACCCATGTCGGAAAAAGGTTATCGTCAAATTTCTTTGATTTCTCAATTTTTGAAAAAAAAGTTGTCGGTATCTCGTGTAAAATAGCGAGAGGCGAATCTATTTTTTCCAGTTTTTGAACTATCATTTTTTCTTACGCTTACTTTTGCTTTTATTTTCAGTCAACTCGTAAATACGCCTATACAAAAATTGTTTTTGACTAGATTCCCCGAACTCTTCAATACCCTTCCTTAAATCATTAATGTTTCCTGTTTCAATCAGAGTTTTCAGTTTTTCAAAAGCGTCAACCGGAATAAGGTTTTTATTGAAAAGTCTCTTATGAATATAATCTATAGATGCACCATATGTTTCAAAATCCAAAGGAATAATCTGACTAAATAGCCCCTCCTTTTTAAACCATTTAACACGCTCTTTGTTGCAATCTGATATTATAAAAGGAGAATGTGTAGTAATTAAAATATCCTTCATGAGATTACTCCATCCACCAAACTCGAGACATTTTTTTAAGGTATGAATAAACTTAGATCTCCAATCAGGATTAAAGTGAGTTTCCGGTTCATCTAACAATAATAACGTACTTCTATTTTTTAACATTAAGCAAATCCCCATAGTGTGTAAAAACTGATGCTCACCATCTGAAAAACTTTTAATTAGAAAACTGTTTTCTTCGTCATTTTTCTTTATCAAAAAATCATTAAAATAAAATACGTGATCATCCGTAGCAGGAACTGGTATCTTTTCTTCGGCAAAAAGACTGTTTGTATTATAAATTGTTTTCTTTAATCCTTTCGAATGTGAATCTACAAAGTACAAATTCAGAGTAAGTAAGATTTGAAACGTCCTGAACAATTCAAAAGGATCATTTTTGAAATTTTTCCGAAAAGCCTCTCTAATTTCTGGGGTTACGGAATAATCAATATAAGTTATGCTAGATGAAGAATCATAATACCAAGAAGTTGCACAATTCTTCAATTTCTGTATTGTTTTTCCGAAAAGTTTTAGAATAGGTTTTTCATTGATTATTCTGTTATGGTAGAAAACAAGCCTAAACTTTTTTATGTCGTCAATATTTAGTTCTTTTTTTATAGGGTTTAAAACTTCCTTTGGCTGTAGTAAGAAATTAGATAATAAAACTGCTTGACTGAGACTATAATCTATATACACAAGGCTATTCTCCGGCTCTTTATAGTTTCTATAGCCTTGATTTAAATATTGTGTGTATTCATCATAATGAATAAATTTTGTTTTAAAGAATGGTAAACTAAGTATTTCATTTTCACCTGAAGAATATCCAATCACTAATTCTGGCAAGAAAACTTTAGCGGGTTTATCGATTTCCTCAAATTCGTATTTTTGAGTTTCATCCTGCCAGTTTTCAACTATCGCAATTTTAGGTTTCCTTTCTTTTTCTTTTATAATGATGACTTTAACTAAATTTTCCTTTCGTAAATTGTTTCTCTTTGTTGTGCCCCGTGGAAGAATTAAATACTCTATTTCAAAGGAATCAGGATCGCCTATTTCAGGTTTGAAATTTACCGCAAAATCCTCAGGTAAAAACTCTAGTGTACAACATTCCAAGTGATAAAAAATAGAACCCAATACTTCTAAAACATTAGATTTCCCGCTCCCATTTAGCCCTGCAAAACAAAATGGGTGAAATTCACCTATTTTGCTGTCATTAGATTTATGAAACGAAATTTCAAAATCATCTTGAAGACTGCGGAACCTCGTCTTTATTTTAAGCCGTAATAATTTCATTAATCGTCAATTCTTGGAGTATTATCTTTTTACCTTTTTTATTATAGACTTGCGTAATAGGAGAGTTTTCAGTATTCAGTAAGTCGAACAATAAGTCCTTCGCCCTATTATATTGATCAACTGTTTCAAATTCCTGATTGTTAATTTGATTTACTAGTATTTGTCTTTGAAAAACGTCATCAACTAGTTTTTTTATTTCGTCTTGCTGTAATTCCCCTTTAAATGCCTTTTGCAATATTGATTTAAATAATATGTTAAGACTATGTAAATTTTTATTCGCTTTTTCTTTAATCGCTAATATATTTTCCGCCTTACTAATAAATATATTTTGACTTTCAATGTCAGGTAAAGGAACCTCTATCTTTTTAACCATGGATAAGTTCAAATTCCTCTGTCGAGCTCCTCTGCGCTGATTTAAATAATAGTCCTTACTTAATTGAACAGCAAAATAGATGAACATTACATTACACTTATCTTCATCTAATTTTGCGAAAGCAATTGCTTGATTTGATGAAGCATCAATTGTTGTAATACTTGATTTCAAGGCTGCGGTGTCATACATTCCAATTAACAAGCTGTGCTTTTTAATTAGTTTGGCGGACGTTTTCAAAATAGCTTCATTCGATACCTTTTCTTTACTTGAAGATATGTATAGATCATTTAATTCGCCTGAAGTATACCATGGAATATCTCCAATAAAATATTTGGATTTATTTCTTGGTGGAGTGCCCCCACTATGCCAGTCACCCAGGTCAGATAATTTTACCTTCTTAATTTTATTTGGATTTAAAACAGGATTCCCGAACATAGTTAAAAACATCGCTTTAATTATTTCATCTGTTTTATTAATTACATTTTTTCTATTTTCAATAATTGACTGCGCTCTATTCAGTACTGAAACAACCTTTTCTTGATACTCTTTTGAAGGTAGCGATATCTCTATTTTAAAGAGCGTCTTTTTATTTAGTGTTTTTCCTTTCGCTGCATGATCGGTTAACCGAGAAACATCTGCATATTTCATCGCATAGTACAAGTAATCAGTAATAAGTTCTTCTTTGTTTTTTATTGTTAGGGCTGCAATTGCCTCGTTAGTATAAAAGCTTTTAGTTGTAATAGCTGTTTTCCCAATAGACAACTTAAAGCTATATACAACAGAATTTTCCTCAATGAGTTTACAGCCTGTTTCCTTAATTGCTTTAGATGTTATTTGTTCGCTTGCATTCGAAATGTATTTATTATTATCCAAATTACTTAGATCTGAAATACTAAGCCAATCAAAACCTACACCCCAATAGTCATGATTGGAACGGGAAGGTGTTTTGCCAATTTGGATATCTACAATATCCTGAAGTTTTACTTTTTTCATTATAAAATACCAGTTAAGTAATTCATGTCATTGAGAATTTCTTTTTCAAATTCTATTAGTTGAGCTAACAATTCCTTTGGCTGCTCATACTTTTCATTTTCCTGAACATACTTCTTATACTGATTATAACTTAAATCAAGCCCATTTGCTATTATGTCTTTAATTGGAATATAAAAATGCTTTAGTTTCTTATTACTTTGTGCCTTTTTATTACGTTCACTCCAATCTTTAATTACTAATGGTAGTGGGTTGTCTTTTAATTTCTTCCTATGGGTGTCAAGGGAGTAACCATCACTATCCATACCATAAAACCATACCTTCGTAGTATGATACTTATCGCTGTATAATTGCTTTTTGGTGAAAATTAAAATCGAGGTTTTTACTCCTGTATATGGTTGGAACACGCCACTTGGCAATGAAATAACAGCCTCAAGACAACAATCTTTCAATAAAATTTCTCTTGTTTTATTTTGTGCTTTACCCGAACCAAAAAGAACTCCTTCCGGAATTATAACTGCAGCTTTACCATTTGGCTTTAACATATGAATTATTCGGTCAAGAAAAAGTAGTTCAGACTGAGAAGTTTCAATTCTGCCTAACTTAGCACTTAGACCTCCCTTATCAATACGACCTGTAAATGGAGGGTTGGCTAATATTGTGTCGTATTGTTCATCAGGTTTATATTTTGTTTTCGATGATAAAAGAGTTTTTGAACTTGACTTCTTAGACCTCTGCTTGTCAATTTCAAAATCTTCGTATGCGTTTGAAAGTGTATCCAAATGAGCAATTTTTGGCTCTGTTATTCCATGCATAATAAGATTCATTAAACCAATTCTGACCATAGTTTGGTCAATGTCAAAACCGTAAAAAGTTTGCTCTCTAAGTTTCTTTTTTTGAGCACTTGTTAGTTTATCACCTGCAACACTTCTTAATAATCCATTTTCATCTTTTACTTTCTTTTTCTCTGTTGAGTTTTTAGTCAGTATATGTTGATATGCACCAACTAAGAAACCTGCGGTTCCACTAGTCAAATCACAAATTTTATCATTTACATTTGGGTTAATGATTTCACACATCAATTGGATAATATGACGTGGGGTTCTGAATTGTCCGTTCTTTCCTGCTTGATTAGTGGCATCCAATAAATATTCATAGAGATCTCCTTGAGTATCTTGAAAATGCTGCCCCTTTTTTTGTTGTTTTTC
>JBFWYJ010000239.1:0-5532 GCA_050186555.1 Bacteroidia bacterium | reverse complement strand
TAATCACACTGGTTACAAAAATGAGGATAATAAAATTTTTAATAATTAAATTTACACAATTAGTCACATATTATGCTTAAATAAAAGCAATGAAAAACCCCGCTTTAGCAGATTGTTTTTTGGTCAATCAGCAGGGAAAAAGAAATTATTTTCATGATCCCTTTACTTCCAAGAAAGTAACCAAAACAATGAAAGCCCTGAAAAAGGCTTTAAACTCACGGCGCTTACAAACAAAAAAGCGAGCTGTTTTGTTTGCTCGCTTCGTTCGTTGAACCATTGTTTTGGTCATCTGGCGGAGAAAGAGGGATTCGAACCCCCGGTACCTCGCGGTACAACAGTTTTCAAGACTGCCGCAATCGACCACTCTGCCATTTCTCCGAGGCAAAATTAGCATTTTTTTAATAAGTGAGTCTCATTTATGAGAATAAATTTTTCTAAATTTAACTCAGGCAGAATCAGTGATTTAATGAGAACTTGGCGAAAATATCTTTTCTTGACAATTGTTTATTCGATTTGTCATTCCATCTTTCCTCAAGCTTTGTTCTATAAAACTTCTTCATTCTATATCCCTAATCAAGGGCCATTTATCGAAACATCAATTACTATTTCAGGCAATAACCTGAAGCGTGTGTACTCAAAAGATGGTTTTAAAAGTGCTGCAAGTATTGGATTCTTGGTTCAAAATGAAAAGGGAGAAATAGTCATAGCAAATAAATACAATGTAGAAGGACCAATATACAAGGATACAACAATCATTCCAGCTTTCATTGATCAACAAAGATATCCACTAAAGAACGGAACATATACTCTTGAATTAACTGTTCAAGATAAGTACGATGTTCAAACGGAGCCTTCTAAAATGAAGCAAAAATTTGTATTGAATTATTCACGAGACTCAATCAACTCTTCCACGATACAATTACTAGAATCATTTTCCAAGTCTAAGAAACTTGGCCCCCTTTCAAAGAGCGGGTATGATTTGGTTCCTTATAATTTAAACTGGTATCCTGAAGAGATGTCTAAGTTGCAGTTTTATTTTGAGTCATATAATTGTGATACAATTTTAGGATTGAATCAACCTATTATTTACAATTATTATGTCGAGAATACCGAGACAAAAGAAGTTGCAAATGGACTGGCAGGATTTCAGAAACAAAAATGTGCAAAGGTTAATCCAATAATCGGGCAGTTTGATATCACGAAGCTTCCTTCAGGCAATTATAATTTGGTCGTTGAAGTGAAGGATAAATTGAATAAAATTGTTTTATCAGAAAAAGTTTTTTTTCAACGCAAAAATACCCAAATAGATTCTACGATTATTGCCAATTACGCTATTCCAAATGCGTTAGAAAAGTATTTTCATAGTGTAAATAGTTTGGATACATTGAAAATTTTCGTTGAATGTTTATGGCCAATTTCAAATATGAAAGATAGAGAAAGGCAAACTAATGTTTCTTTGAAAGGAGATACGTCTTTAATAAGAAAATATTTAATCCAATACTGGACAGATATGGCTGCCGATACAATCAGTCCAATGAAGTTGTGGATGACATATTTAACCAGCGTTAACGAAGCTGAAGCATTGTTTAAATGCGGTAAACAAAAAGGTTATTTTACCGATAGAGGAAGAGTGTATTTACAGTACGGTCCTCCAAATCAACGCTCAGTACAGGCTTCAGAGCCTAATACCTATCCTTATGAAATCTGGCAGTATTATAGAATTCATGATAAAACGAACGGACAGTTTTTTACTAATCGTAAGTTTGTATTTGTCAATAAAAATATTGCAGATAATTGTCACCGACTTGAGCATAGTAATATGAAAGGCGAAATTAATAATGAGCGTTGGCGTTATGAGGTAATGAAACACATTACAGACGGTATTGGTAATCCTGATAATAATTCACCTTCCAATATGGGTAATAACCAAGTTGATGACTTGTTCAATAATCCTCGTTAAATGAACAGCCCTAAAGTACAAGTTGTAATACTGAATTATAATGGTGTAGATTTATTAAGACAGTATCTACCTAGTGTAATAAAAAATTCTCCTGAAGCAGAAGTAATAGTGGCAGATAACGCCAGTACAGATAGTTCTGTTTCTTTTATGAAAGACAATTATCCTCAAGTTAAATTAATTCAGAATGAAGTTAATTTGGGCTATGCCGGTGGTTACAATAACGCGTTGGAAAAATTGAATGGAGAATTTTTTGTTTTATTAAATAATGATGTTGAGGTATGCGAGGGTTGGTTATCTCCTTTGATTGAATCGCTTTCAGCGAATGATAAAGTTGCGGCGGTTCAACCAAAATTATTAGACTACAGCAATCGAAATAAATTTGAGTATGCCGGTGCTTGTGGGGGGTATTTGGATTTACATGGATACCCTTTCTGCAGAGGACGGATATTTGACACACTGGAAGATGATAATTTCCAATATGATTCGGTTGTTAAGGTGTTTTGGGCAACCGGCGCATGTATAGCTATTAAATCTAAAGCATTTAAAGAAGTTGGCGGATTTGATGCCTCATTGTTTGCACACATGGAAGAAATCGATTTATGTTGGAGATTGCAAAATATGGGTTATTATATCTATTGTAATCCTAATAGTATTGTTTATCATTTAGGAGGTGGTACTTTAAAAAAGGCCAGTACAAGAAAAACATTTTTGAATTTCAGAAACAGTTTAATCGTTTTATTAAAGAATCACCCTTCCAGATTAATATTTTTTCGTGTATTATTGAGATTGCATTTAGACGGACTGGCAGGAGCAAAATTTTTATTCGCCGGTGATTTTGGAAGTATAGTGGCAATAATTAAAGCTCATTTTTCCTTCTATGGCCGTTTGCCAAAAACAATTTCAGAACGTAAACGATTAACAAACATGCGCAAGGAAAAAGTTTTTCCTACTTACAAGAAAAGCATTGTTCTTGATTATTATGTAAGAGGAAAGAAGAAATTTTCAGATTTAAATAAGGCCGATTGGTTATAATCCACAATTGCAAGCTTTACTGAAATGAATAATGGTGTTGGGTAATTGTTTATTAATTGCGGCCTGATTATCGTTTGAAATCATGATGTTTCTGAAATCCATCCATTTTAAATTTTTTAATAAATATAAATTCGATGGAAAAACCCCAAGATTATTATCCCAAAAATCAGCATATTCTAATTTTTCCAACAGAGAAAACTCTTCAGGAATTTCTTCAATATCATTCTGATTAAAATTCAAATACTTTAAGTTCTTTAACAAATGAATGTTTTTAGGAAATGATTTAAGTCCGGTTTTGCTTACAATTAAAACTTGTAAGTTCTCTAATTTAAAAAGGCTATCAGGTAAATATTGAATCCTGTTTTTGCTAAGGTCCAAATATTGCAGGTTTTTAAATTCAAATATTTCCGATGGAAATTCTTTTAACTTCTGCTTACGTAAAACCAATTTAACTACACTATCTTTTTTTTGAACAGCTGTTTCAAGTTTTTTATATTCAAATTGGTTGGCAAGACTTGTGGAATCTAATAAATTAATTTGACCCTTACTTTCAAAAAGAAACAAAACAACCAATAAAAAAAAGTAAGTTATGCCAGTAACTCTAAACATGTTTTTTTGTCTTTTTGAATTTGTTCCTTCAAACTTTCAATGTCTGAAAATTTAGTTTCGCCTCTTATAAATTTAAGAAATTCTATCTTAATAACTTCTCCATATATTTCATCATTAAAATCGAAAATATTTACTTCCATTTTTAATGAGATATCATTAGAAACAGTTGGATTTGTTCCAACATTCATCATGCCGTAATACTCCTTGCTTAAATGCACAGCCTTCACAAAATAGACGCCTTTAGCCGGTATTAGTTTCTCATCGCAAATTGGTTTAATGTTAGCGGTAGGGAAGCCAATAGTTCTGCCTAGTTTTTTCCCTTCAATTACGGTGCCTTGAAGCGCATAGTTGTAATTCAATAATTTATTGGCAAGTTCAATTTTACCTTCTGATATAGCTTTTCTTATTTTGCTTGAGCTAATAACAATATCGTCAATATCTTTTGCTGAAATCTCTATGATTTCAAGATTATAATTAGATGCTGAAGCCTTAAGTGTACCAATGTTACCTTCTCTGTTCGAGCCAAATCGATGATCATACCCTATTACCAAATATTTTACTTTTAACTGTTTTACCAAAATAGTTTCGATGTAATTTTGAGCGCTTGTTTCTGCAAATTCCATCGTGAATGGGTATACAATTGTAATATCAATATGTTGATTATCAAGTAATTCTAATTTTTCATCCGTACATGTTAATAATTGTAAATCTGATTGTTCCGGATAAATCACTTTTCTGGGGTGCGGATCAAACGTAAGTACAACTGTAGGCAATCCGGTTTTTTCTTTCAGTTCATTTAATTGTTGGATAATTTTTCTATGCCCAAAGTGTACCCCGTCAAATGTACCAATTGTCAATATACAAGGCCTTTCCAGCCGAAATTCAGTAG
Source organism: Bacteroidia bacterium (assembly GCA_050186555.1). Classification (GTDB taxonomy): domain Bacteria; phylum Bacteroidota; class Bacteroidia; order B-17B0; family Aurantibacillaceae; genus Aurantibacillus. The sequence continues at coordinate 1,042 of JBFWYJ010000239.1, read as the reverse complement.
TATTCCTGACAATTATCATCCTACAAAAATAGTTGATTCATTTTTATTAACAACCCCTAATTCTAATAAGGAAAAAGTACTATCTTTGCACCCAAATTTTAAAGAAATTCTCATGTCAGGAACACAAATAGGAAAAATCTCACAGGTAATTGGTCCGGTAATTGACGTTACATTTGATGAATCTGGTGGAAGATTACCAAACATTCTAGATGCATTAGAAATAGTTCGTTCAAACGGACAAAAGATTGTGCTTGAGGTACAACAGCACATCGGTGAAAATTCTGTTAGAACTATTGCAATGGATAGTACTGATGGTTTGTTCAGAGGAATGGAAGTGAAGGCTACAGGCGCTGCAATCAGAATGCCTATTGGAGAGAAAATTAAAGGTCGTTTATTTAATGTTGTTGGTGAAGCTATTGATGGGATTAATGAAGTAAGTAATGAAGGGGGATATAGTATCCATAGACAACCGCCAAAATTTGAAGAATTGTCAACTTCAACTGAAGTATTGTTTACAGGTATCAAAGTTATCGACTTGATTGAGCCATATGCAAAGGGAGGAAAGATTGGTTTGTTTGGAGGTGCCGGTGTAGGTAAAACAGTATTGATTCAAGAGTTAATTAATAATATCGCTAAGGGATATTCCGGTTACTCTGTATTTGCCGGTGTTGGAGAGCGTTCTCGTGAAGGGAATGATTTATTACGTGAAATGATTGAGTCTGGTATTGTAAAATATGGAGAAGCATTCAAACATTCAATGGAAGAAGGCGGATGGGATTTATCGAAAGTTGATACTAAGGAGTTGGCTAATTCTCAAGCTACGTTTGTATTCGGACAAATGAATGAGCCTCCGGGAGCTCGTGCTCGTGTGGCATTATCTGGATTAACATTAGCAGAATATTTCCGCGATGGCGGCGATAGTTCTTCTCAAGGTGGCCGTGATATCTTATTCTTTATTGATAATATTTTCCGTTTCACTCAGGCTGGTTCTGAAGTATCTGCCCTGTTAGGTCGTATGCCTTCTGCTGTAGGTTACCAACCA
>JBFWYJ010000238.1:0-5550 GCA_050186555.1 Bacteroidia bacterium | reverse complement strand
TTATTTATTATTTGTATGATTTAATTAGTATTTGGAAGACTTAATTAATATTTAAAGTTATTGTTTATATAAATTGAATTTCAAGTGATTTTAATCATACCCCCTAAAAAATAGGGGGGTGATTTCAAAAAAGTTAATAAATTTCAGATTACCCCTCCAAAAAATGAGTACATTTGTTCAAAATTTATAAAAATCACATGAACAGACGTGTTTTAGCCATGCAGGAGGTAGTTAACCGCAAGCCAGTAGAGCTTAAAGCTACCAACAAACAAGTTTCCGAGTATTTCGGAAAAAACGTATTTGGTGTAGATGCCATGCGTGAATTCTTAAGTGAAGAAGCTTTTGAAAGTGTTATGGCTGCCATGGATAGCGGAACACAGATTGATAGGAAGGTAGCAGATCAGGTTGCAACTTGCATGAAGGCTTGGGCTATTAGCAAAGGTGTAACACATTATACCCACTGGTTTCAACCTTTAACAGGCACAACAGCCGAGAAACACGATGGCTTTTTTGAACCAATTGGTAACGGAAGAGCAATCGAAAGGTTTAGTGGAAGTCAATTAGTGCAACAAGAACCAGATGCATCTTCCTTTCCTAACGGAGGCGTAAGAAGCACATTCGAAGCGCGAGGATACACAGCATGGGATCCATCTTCACCGGCATTTATTTGGGGAAATACACTTTGTATTCCAACCATCTTTATTTCATATACAGGTGAATCATTGGATTACAAAACGCCATTAATTAAATCATTATCTGCATTAGATAAAGCGGCTACAGAAACTTGCCAGAATTTCTTTGATAAAAACGTAACTAAAGTTTACGGTACTTTAGGATGGGAGCAGGAATATTTCTTAATAGATGCTGCGCTTTACAATATTCGTTTTGACTTACAACAAACCGGAAGAACCTTATTCGGGCATGCGGCTGCTAAAGGACAACAGTTAGAAGATCATTATTGGGGCTCAATTCCGGAAAGAGTAAGTGCATTTATGAAAGATTTTGAATATGAAGCCCATTTATTGGGTATTCCTGTTCGAACGCGTCATAATGAGGTTGCACCTGCTCAGTTTGAATGTGCACCGGTTTTTGAAGAAATTAATATTGCAGTTGATCATAACCAGTTATTGATGGATGTTATTGAGAAAGTTGCGATACGTCATAATTTCAGAGCTTTATTGCATGAAAAGCCATATGCAGGTGTAAATGGAAGCGGTAAACATAACAATTGGAGCTTAGGTACAAATACAGGAAAAAATTTATTATCCCCCGGAAAAACTCCTAAAACCAATTTACAGTTCTTGACCTTTTTTATTAATACAATTAAGGCAGTTCATAATCATGCAGATTTAATGCGTGCGTCTATAGCTTCAGCAAACAACGATCATCGCTTAGGTGCAAATGAGGCACCTCCAGCAATTATGAGCGTATTCGTTGGAAAGCAACTGAATGATATTTTGGATGAAATTGTTGAGAGTGTAGGGGATAAGAAATTAAGTCCGGAAGAAAAAACGGCCTTAAAACTAAGTATTGGAAAAATTCCGGAGATATTATTGGATAACACAGATAGGAACAGAACCTCTCCTTTTGCATTTACCGGAAATAAATTTGAATTCAGAGCTGTTGGTTCTTCTGCTAATTGCTCTGGGCCAATGACTGTATTAAATGCCATCATGGCTGACCAGTTGAATAAGTTTAACAAGGAAGTTACCGACTTGATGTCAAAGAAAAATTTAGATAAGGATGATGCCATTTTTCAAACATTAAAGAAATACATTGTTGAATCAAAAAGTATTCGATTTGAAGGGAATGGATACGGTGATGCCTGGAAAAATGAAGCGAAAAAAAGAGGATTGAATAATATTCCAACGACACCCGGAGCATTAAAGGCATTGTTATCAAAAAGTACAGTTTCATTGTTCGAGGAACTAGGTATCTTGACGCATAGAGAGCAAGAGGCAAGATATGAAATCAACCTTGAGATTTATACTAAGAAAATTCAAATAGAAAGTAGAATTATTGGAGACATGGTGAATAACCAAATAATTCCTGCAGCTATTCAGTATCACAAGAGTGTAGTAGATAATGTAGCAGGACTGAAAACAGTACTGTCTGCTACCGACTTTAAAAAATCAGCTGAAGTGCAATTAAACCTGATCAAAGAAATTGGTGAGCGAATCAATACAATTAAAACATTAGCCGATGAAATGAGAGAAGAACGTAAGAAAGCTAATGTATTGAATTCAGCAGAGAAACAAGCTAATGCATACAATGAAAAAGTAAAGCCATACTTTGATAAAATCAGATACCATGTAGACAAATTGGAGTACGTAGTTGATGATGCTATATGGCCATTACCAAAGTACCGTGAAATGCTTTATTTAAGATAATTAACCATAAAAAGTAAAAAACCGCCAAAGGGCGGTTTTTTTATTACTTATGGACACTGAGCAAGTCGAAGTGTCATTCATTGAACGTTTCGACAGGCTCAACGTCCAATTGTTCTTATGAAAATATTAATTAAATCTTACTAAATAAGTTTTTAAGATCTCTCATTCCTTCTTCCAAATTTTCTTGTTGATCCTTCAACCAATCTTTTGCCTCGGCTTTTCCAAGTGAAAGTTGTACTTCGAGTCTCTCCAGTTTATTTCTTATTTCTCCAATTGTTCCTGTTCCGCTTTCATATTGTTTCTTAGCCTGACTAATGTTTCTGTTTACATTGCCTTTTATTTCTTCATACTTCTCAGTGATTTCTTTTTTGCCAAGATTTGCTTGAACTTGCATGTGTTCCAATTCGCTTGCTAAATCCTGCAAGCCTTTAATCAAATTGTCACCTATGTGTTTATTTTCGCTCATAATTTATTTTTGTGCAAGTTAAAGAATACTCGATTTACTAAAAATGACATTCGTCAGTCCTTTAAATAAACTTCTTTGCGGTAAATTGATTTTTCAAAAATGTAGATGTAACTGTCATCGATTGTTTTTCTTTCCAATTGATTTATCTCTACAATCAAGTAAAATTTAGAATTAGTAAAAAAAGCATTGTCAGGATCAATTGAAAATTTCATTGGTGTTGTTTGGTCTATTATTGGTTGAAAATATTTAATTCCAACATGTCCGTTTGGAATATTTGGTATTCCCTTATCAATTCTCGCAAAACAAGAATATTGATTAGATCTATCTTCTAATTCTATAATGGTTTGATTTGTTCTGCTTATAGAATCCGGTAAAATGGCACTTTTTGTGAAATCAATAAAACTTGAACTTGAGTTTAAGAATAAACTAGGGAAGGGTGTTTTGCTGTATAGGGCGTAACTGACAGGTAATGCTGTGTTTATTTGGAGTGTGTCACCATAGTTAAAAGTAATATTGCCATCATTAACTAAATGCAATCTTACGCCATTGCAAAAGGCCGAATCAATTCCAGCATTATTTTGCCAATTCTGATGAGTCGAATATCTATATGCAATTATTTGAGGAGTAATTGATTCTAAAACAGGATTGCAATTTACTATTGTAAAGTTTCTTACAATAGTAAGCTCAATATGATTAGCCGGCGCCGGTACTAGTGGCTGTTCTTTCTCTTTTTTACAGGAAGTTAAACCTAATAAGACAGTTGAGAATAAAAAAAAATGAAATTTCATGACACCTATTTTAATCAATAACGTGTTTCTGAAATTTTTATTGTAACAAAAAACCCACAATAAGGTGGGTTTGATTAATTAAGCTTTTACACTTGCTCGAATAATATTTAAAGCGCCTCCGGCCTTAAACCATTCAATCTGTTGAGCATTGTAGCTGTGATTAACTTTGAATTCATCTTTACTTCCATCTGCATGTGATAGACTAACAGTTAATTGTTGTCCCGGTGTAAATGAAGTAAGTCCAATCACATCAATTTTATCATCTTCCTGAATCTTATCGTAATCTGCAGGGTTAGCAAATGTAATCGCTAACATACCTTGTTTCTTCAAGTTTGTTTCATGTATACGTGCGAAAGATTTTACCAATACTGCTTTAACACCTAAATGTCTTGGTTCCATGGCAGCATGTTCACGAGAAGAACCTTCTCCGTAATTTTCATCCCCCACAACAATACTTCCGATACCCTTAGCTTTGTATTGTCTTTGCACAACAGGTACTCCTTCATAAGCGCCTGTTAATTGATTTTTAACTGAATCTGTTTTTCCATTGAAAGCATTTACAGCACCGATTAACAAGTTATTGGAAATATTATCCAAGTGTCCTCTGTACTTTAACCATGGTCCTGCCATAGAGATATGGTCAGTTGTACATTTACCCTTTGCTTTTACCAAAAGATTTAAACCTTTGAAATCAACACCATCCCATGCTGCAAAAGGGTCTAATAATTGTAAACGTTTAGAATCAGGACTTACAATAACCTGAACTTTACTTCCATCTTCAGCCGGAGCTTGATATCCGGGATCTTTAACATCAAAACCTTTGGTTGGCAATTCATCTCCTGTTGGAGGATCCAATTTAACTTGCTCACCTTTTTCATTAGTTAATGTATCGGTTAAAGGATTGAATCCTAAATCACCTGCAATTGCTAAAGCAGTAACTAACTCCGGAGAAGTCACAAAAGCATACGTGTTTGGATTTCCATCTGCACGCTTTGCAAAGTTTCTATTAAATGAGTGAACAATAGTGTTTTTTTCTTGTTTTTCTGCACCCATGCGATCCCACATACCTATACATGGTCCGCATGCATTTGTAAACACAACAGCGCCAACTTCATCAAAAACTTTTAAGAAACCATCACGTTCAATTGTGTAACGGATTTGTTCTGAACCGGGATTAATCATAAATCCTGCTTTTGACTTAAGGTTCTTAGCAGAAACCTGCTTTGCTAAAGAAACAGCTCTTGAAATATCTTCGTAAGAAGAGTTAGTACATGAACCGATTAATCCTGCTTCAACTTTCATTGGCCAACCATTTTTTTCAGCCGTTTCTTTTAATTTAGAAATAGGTGTTGCTAAATCCGGAGTAAACGGACCGTTAACATGAGGCTCCAATTCAGAAAGGTTTATTTCAATTACTTCATCAAAGTATTTTGAAGGATCTGCGTAAACTTCAGCATCACCTGTTAAATGTTCTTTAATTCCATCCGCCAAAGAAGCAACATCTGCTCTTCCGGTAGCTTTTAAGTAACGACTCATACTTTCGTCATATCCGAAAGTTGAAGTAGTAGCGCCCACTTCGGCACCCATATTACAAATAGTTCCTTTTCCTGTACAACTTAAACTTTGAGCTCCTTCACCAAAATATTCTATTACTTTATCTGTACCACCCTTAACGGTTAAGATACCTGCTACTTTTAGTATAACGTCTTTTGCACTTGTCCAGCCATTTAATTTTCCTGTTAGTTTGATTCCAATCAACTTAGGCATTTTAAGCTCCCATGGTAATCCGGCCATTACATCACAAGCATCAGCTCCACCAACCCCAATAGCTATCATTCCTAAGCCTCCCGCATTCACTGTGTGTGAATCTGTTCCAATCATCATTCCGCCGGGAAAAGCATAATTT
>JBFWYJ010000237.1:0-5550 GCA_050186555.1 Bacteroidia bacterium | reverse complement strand
TGGAAATGAATGGTCAAAACCGGAAAACTTAGGCAAAATTGTAAACACATTTGGAAATGAAATGTTCCCATATACTCATGAAGATGGTACTTTATATTTCTCTTCTGATGGACATATTAACATGGGCGGTCTTGATGTTTTCATGACTTATTATAACGGAGAGAAATGGTTAAGAGCAGAAAATTTAAACTATCCGGTAAACACTTCAAAAGATGATTTTGCTTATGTATTGAATCCGGATGGAAAAACCGGTTACTTATCAACTAACAGAGATAATTATGAAGATAAAATCTTAGAATTAAAAAAGAATGATCCAACTTATATTCTTTACGGAAATGTTTATCAAAAAGGCAACAAAGCAAAGTCGATAGACTCAGCGGTTGTTGAAGTATATAATATCACTGAAAAAAAGAAACAAAAATTACTTACTGACAAAAATGGTAATTATAAAATGAAATTAAACGCAAAATGCGAATATGAAGTTGCCTGCTGGAAGCCAATGTATTTTACAGTTACAGAACCGCAAGTATTTTGTATGGTAGGAAAAAAATATTCTGAAAATTTTGTTGCGAATTTTGCATTGGATGAAATCATCATAGAAAAACCGATAGTTTTGGATAATATTTATTATGATTTAGATAAATGGGAAATCCGTCCGGATGCTGCCAAAGAATTAGATAGACTTGTGGATGTATTGAATACTAACCCAAAAATTCATATTGAATTAAGTTCGCATACGGATTCCAGAGCCGGTGACATGTATAATATGATATTATCAGACAAAAGAGCAAAATCTGCAGTACAATATTTAATTGCAAGAGGAATTGAAGCAGGCAGATTGAAGTGGAAAGGTTATGGAGAGAGCAAACTGGTAAATAAATGTAAAAACAATGTTGAGTGCGCAGAAGAGGAACACCAGCAAAACAGAAGGACTGAGTTTAAGGCCATAAAACCTAAGAAATAAAGAGTTTAACCCTCTAAAAACCACCTCTTTAAAAAGGTGGTTTTTTTATGTAAAATCATTTGATTTTATCAAAAAAGTAGTATTTTTGCACTCCATTCAATAGAATGGCCGTTCCTACCTTCGTTTACAACTACGGTAGGCAGGCGTCTAGGTTTGGTCGATTATTTAATTGGCCACTTAGATAGTAGAAGTTCTTTTTTTATGGCCCGTTCGTCTAGGGGTTAGGACGCATCCCTTTCACGGATGAAACACGGGTTCGATTCCCGTACGGGCTACAAAAGGTAACAATACTGTTACCTTTTTTTTATTCTCATCTTGATAAACTAGTGCCGTAGCATCAACTTCCCTTTTCTAATAAGACCGTTTTCCGCCTTAAGATTGTAGATGTAAAGTCCTTTTTCAAAAGTTGATGCGTCAATTGCTAGCTGTTTACCTGTTACCATTTGTTTTATTACAGTTCTTCCGGATAAATCAATTAGCTTAAATTCTGCACTTATCAGTTCAATATCTGACTCAATAACTATTACGTTTCTGTTATTAAATACATTTATCTCGTAACTGTCTTTGAATTCATCTACAGATAATATTTGGTTTGTCTTGGCGCTTATTTTCTCCGCTTGAATTATTTCTTTAGTAACAGCGTCTTGTAAAATGGCGTAACTAAATATTCTTGAGAAATTCCAAGCTACATTTGAAGGGGTTGAATAATTAAGCACTACAGAATCACCAACAATTGATGGAAGTGTTACCGAAAAACCTAATGAAGCAGTAAGTGATTTTCTAAATACATCATAATGCACATTCTCTCCATTCGAACCGGTGTAATAAATTGTATCCTCTGCCAAACCAACATTAACAACCAAATTAGATAGCGTATGAGTCGCCTCAGCTTTTATTACAACTCTCGTGTGAATAGAATCCAAGCCAAACTTTTGTTGATACAATTTAATACTAGCCGGACTTGTTTTCGCAAGATAAGGCGTAAACATTGATGCTGAATTATAATCACTTGCGCTTGAAATTACAACACCTTGAATAACCAATCTTGGCGTTCCTCCATATATACCATAATAATTTGTTCTTGCATCATTTTCAGATGGGTTATGCTGACTGAAAGCACAAGCACTATACGGTGAACTCGGATGATATGCGATGTGCATCACACCTGATTGATTGTTGTAGTTTGTGTAAAATCCCGGGTTTCTGGAAGCGCATACGCTACATTTTGTATTGGTGAAATGTTCAACAATTACTTTTTGAGGAACTTGCGCCATTTTAATTGTGGGAATGATAATAAATAATAGTATGATTTTTTTCATATTGAAATTTACAAAATATTACTGCTGATTATATGATTATTTAAACTTTTACTCCAATGATGCAAACATCATCTACCTGCTCCTGCTCACCCTTCCAACTATCAAAAGTCTTCTTTAATTCAAGTCTTTGTTCAGATAATGGTTTGATTGAGAGTTCCATCAAAATTTCATTAAGCTGCTTATACTTGAATTTCTTTCCTCTCGGTCCACCAAATTGATCTGCATAACCATCTGTATATAAATATAGCATGTCACCTTTCTTTGCCGGAATAGTTTTCAAAGTGAAGTTCTCCTTCCTTTCGCCAATTCCAACCGGCATTCGATCCGATTTTAAATCAAGCCGCTCTCCATTTGAAATTAATATTGGAGAATTATTTGCAGCAGCATACGTAATTACGCTATTTTTTCTATCAAAGCAAACCAGTATGCCATCAAAGCCATCCTTTTGCTCTTCTTTAGAAATTGTATTGATTAACTTCATCCGTACATAATCAAAAATTTCATTTGGCTTTTCAATCTTTCTTTCATTTATGGCTTCGGACAAAAAACCAATGCTAAGTAATGACATAAATGCCCCGGGAACACCATGCCCTGTAGAATCACAAACTGCCAAATAGAACTTATCATTTCTTTTAGCAGCCCAATAAAAATCACCACTTACAATATCCTTTGGATTGAAAAGTGTGAAATAGTTCTGGAGATTCTCAAGTAAAAATTGATCGTGTGCTAGCAGCGTATACTGTATTCGTTTGGCGTAATTTATTGAATCCAATATTTCCTTTTGTTTTTCTTCTATAATATGCTTTTGCTCCTGTGTTTCTTTCTCCTTCTGCTCAATGAGTTGTTTTTGTTTTTGAGTTGTTTTAAATCGGTTAAAAAGTATAACAGAAAAGAAAACGACCAACAACAACACAATACTTACAGATACAATTATTATATTCTGCTTCTTTTTATTTGCTTCAGCCTTCTCCTTCTGCAGAGTTAATTCTGAAGCATGTTTTTCATCTGCAACAGCTTGTTTTTTATCAAATTCGTATTTAGTTTGTTGCTGTATAGTCGCCTTTTGAGTTTCAAGATTATTCAAGCTATCTTTCATTTGAACATACAACTGATAATTCTCCAAGGCTAATTTATAATTGCCCGCTAAAGTGTATAAATGAACAAGCTGCTTGGCTGCTCTTTTAATGCTATACGGATAACCCAGCTCCTTACTAATCTGCATTGACTTTAAAGTATACTGCAGACCCTTTGATAAATTATTGTTTTCTGCATAAATTAATCCTAAGAATTGCATCACAACTGCAATTCCTTCTTTATCATTAATCTCTTCGTAAATTTTCAGGCTTTCTTCCAAAAGCGCTAAAGCTTTTGTGTTTTCATTTATTTTATTATAGATTGATGCTTTGTTGTATAAAGCTGTTGCAGTTCCTTGCTTATGCCCTACTTCTTCATATATTTTTAAGCTCTTATCAATATAATCTATTGAATTCTTAACGTCTTCCATTTTATAATATAAATCACTTATATTATTGTAGCTTGTAGCAAGACCCGGCTTATCCCCTGTCTCTATTCTTAACTTCAAGCTTTTATTATAATAATCAAGCGCTCTCTTGTTTTCGCCCTGACCTTCGTATAGCATCGCAATATTGTTTAAAACTTGCGCCATTCCCTTTTTGTTTCCAATATCCTCCTCAATTTTTAATGCTTTACTATAATAATTTAGCGCTTGCGGAATATCTCCTTGATTGTAATATACAAATCCAATATTGTTCAGCGTAGAAGCAGTGCCACTCCTGTTCTCTTCAATTGATTCTTGTATCCTTAAACTTTTCTTATAATAATCTATTGACTTGGAATTTAACCCTTGTAACTGAGCCAAATATCCAATGTTATTCAGAGCTGCGGCGTAATATTTTTGATAGAACAAATACTCTTTATCACTTTTCTTTAAGGATAATGCCTTAGCCTCAGTAATCTTAATTAATTCTTCATTGTAGCTTGGCCAAACATTATCATCGAATTCGTTCTCAACTAAAGTATGTAAGATCTTGCATCTTGAAGTATCATTTTTTGCATACTTCAATTCATTCTTAAGCGAATCAAGAAAAGGGCTCTGTGATCTGCCATAAAACACGACTAACAGTAATACTATCTTAAATTGTCTTATCACCTTCATTATATTCTAATTCCAATCAAAGTCACATCATCAACTTGTTCTAAAGCACCCCTCCAGAAATCAAATGCCTGCTTTAACTCATGTTGTTGCTTGTCCATCCGCTTAGTGGATAGTTTAACCAAAAGCTCATTGAGTTGTTTGTATTTGAACTTCTTTCCTTTTGGCCCACCAAATTGATCTGCATAACCATCAGAAAACAAATAGTATACGTCTCCTTTATTCATTGTTATTTTCTTGGTGCCAAAACTAGTCTCAGAAATATATTTTCCAATTGGCTGCTTGTCTGCTTTAATCTCTGTTATTCTATCTTCTCCGGATTTTATCAGCCACAAAGAATTATTAGCGCCTGAGTATTGAATTTCATTTTTCGCAAAATCAATCGAAACCAGAGCGATGTCCATACCGTCTTGAACGGTACTATCCGACTTTTCGAATTCATGAATAATTAACTCTTTCGTTTTATCCAACAACTTACCTGTTTCTGTTATTTCAAATTCCTTCAATACTCTATTAAGAGCATTAATACAAATCACAGACACCATTGCTCCCGGCACTCCGTGACCGGTACAATCTGCAACTGCTAAATACACTTTCCTATCATGTTCCTGAAACCAATAAAAATCACCTGCAACTATATCCTTAGGCATATATAAGACAAAGTACTCGTTGAAATTTTTATCAAAATTGGATATTGAAGGCAGTAACGCATTTTGAATGCGCTTAGCATAATTTATGGAATCGATTATCTCTCTATTTTTTTCATCAACCTCTTTCTTTTGGTTTTCGATAATGTTATTTTTCTCATTGAGTTGCTTATTGGTTTTAATTTTCTGCCGATAAGCATAGCCTATGTAAACAGATACAATGCTTATAAGTAAAATTCCAAGAAGCAATATTTTCTTGGTTTTAATTATTGAACCTATTATTTCATCTTCAGGAGCCACTACGCCAACATAAAAATTAATATTTCCCAGTATGTACGGAGAAACCTGAGCCCAATAGATTCTATCGTTATTGGTAAAACTAAAACTGTTCTGGTTTGTGTTTCGCCACTGATCGTAATCCGATGAAAGCATAGTGTCATTTAATTC
>JBFWYJ010000236.1:0-5562 GCA_050186555.1 Bacteroidia bacterium | reverse complement strand
CTTCAATGATTATTCAAAATGAATAAAATTATGAAATGGCAACTAAATATCACTTAAGCGAACCGATTCTTCTATCAATTATTCTTAAATGTTTTTCTTTAAATAAAATATCCGATTCAGCAATAACTTTAGTGAATTTTTGAAGACTTTCAACAGGGAGAATTTCGAGAATAGCTAAAACACAATGAGAAGATTCATTTTTTATTTTCTCATCCCCAAATTTTGCCATTTCTAAAAAAAGTGAAAGCCCAGATTCTAAAACAGGAACGTCTCCGGTCGTTATTATATCACATACCTTGTCGCGACATTCCCATATGTTATGCCATTTCTTGTTCGCGAAATTTGAAAAGACTAACAAGGTGAATTTACGTACGTTCCTATTTTGGGAATCTAAACAGGTTGCTATATCATCAAAATGATCTATTAGAAGATCTGGCTTGATTAAACTGATTTCATAGCAAAGATTAATTGCATCTAATTCTGACTCTGGTTGCTTTAAATTCTTAATTATGTAATTCAAGGCTTCTATTTTGTTCGCACTTACAATGGAACGAGCAGTTTCTTTTGACATGGTATTTTGTTTAAAGTCCCTTTAGCCAAGATAGTAAAATTTGTTTAAACAACAATAGTTTAAACGAATAAAACTCTTATCATCAAGAATAAAAGGTTTTAGCCCTATCGGTTTCCATTTAAATGCTCATCATAAAAATGCACCGCTATTGGGTGTGAAACGGGCTATTCTACAAGTGTTATGAAAAAATTGAAATAAAATATCAACTAATCTTTTTGAAATTCCAGCAGCCATTTATAAGCTTCATTGTAGTCTGAAAATATTTTAGTTGGTGTTTCAGGTTTACTCAAGCTCATAAAGAAATTCGGTAGCAAACTATTAACCACAGATCCTTTAACAACCGCGCGGGCCAATGTTTGTTTTAAATCAACTTCATTGATGAACTTCCTGGCTTTTTTATCCATGCTAAACTTTAAGCGGGCGTCAATTAGTTTTAGTGCTTTTTTCCCTTCAGTGAGTTTTTTTATAACAAGAGCGTTATCAATTGCATCTTCATAATCTAAACGAACATTATCACGCATAACAATATGTAAAATATTATTATCATCAATATGTATTGTCGCAGTTCGGGTTGTGGTTTTGTTCACGATGCAAAGGTCTTTTTAAAATGGGTTTCTAACCAAATAAACAATAAGTGGTAAGTTTTAGATTTTAAGTGGACAACAATCGGCAATATCTGGTGTTTAAAAACCACCGAACCTTCCATCCGACGGTTCGTTTAGGAAACTTTTTTACTTAACAATTTAACTTTTGCTACCTATAGTCTTACCTTATCTAAAAGTTCATTAAGTTTCTTTAGCTCTTTTTCATTTAAATGCGAGAGGATGTTATCCGATTTTAAATCAATCAAATCCATTTTCCTTAGAAGACCCAACCCTTTTTTTGATATTTTAATCTCGGTAACTCGTCTATCGCCTATGCTGTTTTTTCTTTCTGCCAATTGCTTAATAATAAGTCGGTCAATTATTCTTGTTATATCCGAATTTTTATCAAGCATTCGTTCCCTGATTTTCCCAATTGATGCAGCCTCCGGAAATTGTCCTCGAAGTATTCTTAGGATATTATATTGTTGAACCGTTAATTTATATTCAGAAAGCATATCTTGAAACTTTGAGAAAATATAGCAGTTAGTGTAATAAATATTTATAATTGTTTTTTGAAATTCACTCCTGAATTTGTCTTGCTTAATTTCTTCCTCCAAATTCATATTTATAAAATTATATTCATATGTAAATTATTATCCTAATCAATTATTATTGTTCACAACATATCTAATCTGTAAAAACCCTATTGTTTCTTTTGTTTAAGAATGCATTGGAAGAATCCTACTTTGAATACTCCTCCCTGATAAAATAATGCCCAGAATTTTTTTCAATTCCAAGCCTTTTAAGGATGTCCGAAATAATAGTTTTTTCGGCAGTACCATTAGCATATCTTCCTGTGTAGAACCCTAAATCCGTACCAACAGGTTGTTTTATAAAATTTACTTTGATGTTTTTTGCAGCATCATTGTGGATTTCGACAATAAAAATAACTGTATGTCTTTCATCCATTAATGTTAATAATAATTTTTTGTAATTCATTTTCCAAAATTTTAGAGGGCTGGTATTACAGACGTTTCAGTAATTGTTTACATGGAACAGCAAACTATTCCGAAAATCAAACTGCAACCACCAGCCCATATTTTTTACTTCAACGGTACCACTTCATAATCTTTTAACCTATACGAAACCCTCTGTTGCTAAACGCAGGTAGAATTTCTTCAAAGGTATGATCAAGGTTTTCATCTTTATCCATAAGAGCTAAACTGTATATCAAAGGCACATAGTGGTCGGGGGTTGGTGCTGCCAGCAATCCCAACTTTTGCTTTTCGTAGTTTACAATACTTTGTATATCCCGTTTGTCTAACTGCTGTTTTATCCATTGGTCAAATTCTATATCCCAACCATAAGGCTTCATATTACCATTAAAAAACCGTTTGCCTGCTTCTTTTAAATTATGCACAACTGCACCACTGCCAATAATTAAAACACCTTTATCTCGAAGTGGTTTAAGTTGTTTGGCTAAATCAAAATGATATTGTGCGGACTGATAATAATCAATACTCATCTCAAAAACCGGAACGTCAGCTTTTGGGAACATATGCTTAAGCATTGGCCATGCCCCATGATCTAAGCCCCACTCTGTTGTTTCTTTAACTTTTGGAATGAGCTTAGTTACTTCCTTAGCCATTTCCGGCGAACCAAGAGCAGGATATTTCTGCGTATAATATTCGGGTGGAAAACCGTAATAATCATAAATAGTTTCCGGTGCAGAGCTTACATTTACAAGAGTCCCTTTCGTACACCAATGTGCCGATACTACCAAAATGGCCTTTATTTCGTTTTCTTTTCTAATTTTTTCTCCTATTTGAGTCAAACTTTTTAAAAATGGATTTGCATTTAGGCCTAAAGGAATATCCATTGGATTTCCATGTGACGTAAATAGCACAGGCATTTTCTTTGTAGAAGAAAAAGAAGAGGTAAGTTTTGAAAATGACTGTAGCTTCATATTATACGAGACTAATGGGGTTAAGGCTAAAAGTTTTAAGAAATCTTTGCGTTTCATGATTTACTATCAGTTTTATTCTTCTTCATACAATTCAATAATAATTTATTTTCTTATTATTAATCCATCGAAATGGATGGTGTTGTTTGAAAATACTTCTCATCATCTAAAATATCAAGCATAAATTTGGCAACATCTTTTCTGCCAACAGTCATCCGCAATTTTTTTTCTCCCCTAAAGCTCACCCTTACAGGTAAAATCCATGATTCACTCGTAAGTGCCACCGGACGAACACATGTCCAATCAAGCTCGCTTTTGCGAAACACCCTCTCCTGATCTTCATGACCTTCATAGGCAATGCCGACTTTCGTATTATTTATCAGAAACCGAAACAGCCAATTAACCTCGCTATAACTATCACCTACCCCACATGCAGAAACCGTTATTACCCTTCGCACACCCAATTCATTCATTGCCCTTACAATGTTTTTAGACGTTATATCCAATAAGTTAGATGGTGTGACAACTTTTGCCCAAGGCCAATTATATTTTCGGGAAATGTTTAAAGCGATTAAAACAGCATCACAACCATCAATGGTCTCCCATACATCTTGGTATTCTAACGGTGATCCAAGAATTGAAAACGCTTTTTTATCAGTAATTTTGTCTTTCGATTTCTCCCTCACGAGACAGACAGGAGTATATCCGCGACTAACAACTTCCACTACAAGGTGTTTGCCTGTTCTTCCGGTTGCACCGAAAATTGCAATTTTCTTCATTTATTATTTCTTAAAACTTGCAAGCATTTCGGGGTTACGCAGATAGTTGGCAACCCAAACCAGCAGGAGCATTATTACTTGAGGAATGAACATTTCTGCATTACTCATGTGCGTTACAATAGCACCGCCCAAATGTGCGCTTAATAATAAAACTCCGAGTGATGATGTTCGAGGAATAAGAAATAAAATTGCAGCTATCAATTCACCCATACCTATTAGCATTAGCTTTCCATCCAGCCCCCATTTAACAAAGTTCTTGGCAATTTCTACATCTGCACCCGCCATTAACTTCATTGAAGCGCTCATAATAAATAATGCCGACATTATCCCTATAAATATCCATGCTGTAACCTTTCTTGATTTTGAGATAAGTATTGTTTCCATACAAATTCTCTTTTAAATGTTAGTTAAGTTTATACAGGGAGAAAATAAAAAGTCAAGGCCGATATCAAGCCAAATGCCACACCCGAAATAATCATCTGCCATGCCTTGATTCTATCTTTTCTGAAATATTCCTTTTGCTCAACGGTAAATGTTTTTCCGATTGTTCCGAAATTAAATACACCTTTTATTCCGAAAGCCACACAAAATTTAAAATACCATTGCTGAAAACTAACTCCAAGCGAAGCAGCCGGAATGAATAATAACAGTTTCCATATTCGGTCAGTATTCAACCATTGTAAGAGTGCAATGCATACGATGCAAAGCACAGCACTGAATATTGTCGCTTGCTTTCTACGTTCAATTTCTTTTTTGCCTATATTGCAAACACCTGGAATGTATTGACTATCTGAATCATTGCTCTTCTTGTTTTCCTGAAACACCGACATAAAAAGAATTCCTGCGTTTACTGAAATTGCTCTTGCTTTCATTTTTAGTTAATTAGTTGAATAATAAAACCGCTCGTGAATAATTTTCCCATCTTTCCATTTCTGCACTGCAACCTGGCACATTTTCATTCGAGGAGCACCTTTATAAGTAACATCCATTTCCCATTCAGATGTTGTTACATTATCACCAACAGCAACTGATTTTACTTCCGCGCCATGAAAGGCTTCAATCATTTGCATAGCCTGTAACTCTCTTTCCCGATTTGCAGATTTTCCAACTGTAGGTGGATTAGAGTTTTCCTGCATTGTTACATCTTCATGATAATACTTTTCAAAAGCATCCATTTGCTTTCCGGTAAGAATCATTTGATTCAATTCTTCAATTTTTTCTTTTAAATTCATTGGATTCAATTTTTAGTTAATATTCAAACAAAGGTATTAATTTATATGTTTAAACATATATTGTCTAAACGAATTTTGTTTAACTTACAGAGTGTACTGATAAACAATGTGTTATAAGACGTACAGTGTATTTACTTTTTACTTCGTTTCGTTCCCTTTCAGTCCCAACTCAAACCTTCCGTTTCATTTTCTGCTATACTCATTTTTCAATGAGGAACTTTCGCCTAAACAGAGAAAGCAAGTTTAAGCATGGGCATAGTTTTGCCCTGTGTGTTGTAGAACCCCATATCCCCGTAGAATAGACGATTCTTAGCTGTATTTGCCATTCAGTATGGCACTTATATTTTGAACGTGCAAGTTTATTCCCTTGATTTTTCCCCCTCAAAAAAAGATAGTCGAATTCTCTACCACGTTCCGAAATGTGTATCGAACT
>JBFWYJ010000235.1:0-5565 GCA_050186555.1 Bacteroidia bacterium | reverse complement strand
CAACGCCGTTGCAATGCCTTACTGCAGTTAATTTTTCTGCAATGTTGTTTTGAATAACCACATTTTTAGTTGCCGTAACATCGCCTAATCCTGCATTTAAAGTCATGTCTACTTCAGAGTAACTCAATGTTCCCGGAGAAAAGTTTGAACTAGAACAAAAGACATAATATAATGTAGTGCTTCCAGGGCGAGGGACAATAATTGCGGCTTGAGTTGTTGATGAATTACCTAATAACCCAAAACCATTAGCCATCTGGATGTTGTTCGCATTCCAAACTTTGTTTCCATTTGTATAAAAGGCAAGCGCTCCTGAAGCTGTACCTATACTGGCACATCCCTCAAAAGTTGTCATGGCGCTACCAACAGTCGCAACGGGGGCACCTGCGCCCGGGAAAAACAAAGCGGCGTTATTGCCAAAATTCCAACGCCAAGTTTGACCCTGACCGTTAACTAAATTAAAACCGAATAGGATAAATAAACCGGTTAAGATATGTATGTGCTTTCTCATTCTGAATGAATTAATTCATTATTTAATTTCTAATACTAATTTATCTTGACTAATTGATACGATAGGGAACTTTCTTAATTCATTTCCCATGTATAGAATTAGCGTGTTTCCGTTAAGCTTCCAGGTTCCGGAATCCGTTTGATGAGGATCTTGGGAAAGGTTCAATTTCAAATTTTCTGAACTAAAATCACCAGAAGCAGTTAATATGAGTTTGCCAGGTGTAAAATTGTAAAAATCCTGACCGACAATTACAGTGTATTCCGTTAATCTATATACTATATTACCTCCTTCTGATTCCTTTGGAGATTCAAACCAGGTGTTTTGCAAAAAATTCTTTTGCTCTTGGCTTATTTCCTTTTTACCGGATGAAGCTTTTCTTCCGGACTGAGCATAGCTAAATCCTGAAACAAATAAGAAAGAAAGGATTAAAATTTGTAATGTTTTCATGTGCCTTAATTATGAAGTTAAAATTAAGAGAAAGCTTAGAAACAAAGCCTATTTTTGAATAATCCGCAGCATCATTTGGCTCATTTGGATGACGAATTAGCAATTTTAACATATAAATAAGCTAATTCTGTGAAAACAAGAACACTACAAATACTAATTAAACTAAAAAAGCCGCCTCATTTTTTGGGCGGCTTTTCAAATGGAATTTATTATTTATTTGCGAAGATCAAGCTCTTTAATAATATTACTTGCGCCGCCAAGTTTATCAACTACCCAGAGCACATAACGGATGTCTACACAAATTGTGCGGTTTAAATCTTTATCAAAAGCTATTTTATGACTTAAGGCTTCATAATTACCGTCAAAAGCTAGACCAATTAATTCACCGTTACCATTAATTACAGGCGACCCGGAATTACCACCTGTTATGTCATTTGTTGTGATGAAACCGACTACCACATCATTTGTCGCAGCGTCTTTATACTGACCAAAATCTTTCTTTTCAATCAATTCAACTTGTTTTTTAGGCAAATCAAATTCATAATCTCCGGGCTTGTATTTTTCCATTACACCTTTCATGGTGCAAACATGACTGTATTTAACAGCGTCTTTTGGAGAGTAGGATTTTACTTGGCCATAAGAAACGCGCATGGTAAAATTGGCATCTGGATAAAATGTTTTTCCTTTATTTTTTTCTAAATAACCCTTTAAATAATAATGGTCTAGAACAGATGTCTTATTTCTGAATGCTTCAAAATAAGAACCATAATTTGTGTTATAATTGTTAACGAATGCTTTCATCAACTTGTAAGCAGGGTCTTCGTTAAGCATTTGTACATCCGGCTTTTCAATGAATGCCTTCATTTTTTCCTTATCAAGCAGAAAGGTGGTTTTGAAAATAGACTCGGAGAGTTTTTTATAAGTTGCTTCATCGCTCAAGTCTCCGTAATCTTTTTTAATCTGCTCAAATATTTCTTTTGGATGTTGAGAGGCATCCACATCATTATAGAACATTTGAATTACAGAAGCCAAAATGTTTTTATCTGAAGCAATATTTTCATCCTCTACAAACATTTCATTAATACGCCCCAAATAATTTTTAATCTTTGTCATTTGTGCGTCATCTCCGCCATTTGCAACCGCCTGCTCAACCGGCATAATGTTAGATGCAAACGATAATAGAGGAGAACCCAGAATTCCTTCTCGGATATACATCCTATGTTTCGCGTAAGGACGCCAAGCATCATAAGCTTTTGCATAATCAGCAAAAATATTTTCATAATTAGGCTTTCCTTTTGCCCAAGTAGTGAAATCATTTTCTTCTTTCACTTTTTGATCATAGACGTTGTATTTGATTAATTGTTTTGTTTCACCATCAAAAAATTTCCAGTAGTTTGCAATGCGAGCATAAGAACCTGCCAATTGTATTTTCACTGCCGGATCGTTTTTCATTTCTGCAAACATGTGCTTCAAACGAATGTCGCGTAAACCAACTAAACTTGGATTGTCAATTTCATTTTTTAATTTAATTCCTTGAGAAGTCTCATAACGATTAGTCCCACCCGGATAGCCATAAATCATGGTATAGTCACCGTCTTTTATTCCCTTAATAGACACAGGTAAAAAATGTTTCGCTTTGAAGGGTACATTATCAGCACTATATTCAGCCGGTTTGCCGTCCTTTCCCATATAAACACGGAAAATGGAGAAATCCCCTGTATGTCTTGGCCATTCCCAGTTATCAGTATCTCCCCCAAACTTACCAATGCTTTCCGGCGGCGTTCCAACTAAACGAACATCCGTAAAACGCTCATACACGAACATCAAAAATTGGTTATCCTTAAAAAAAGAGGCAACACGAGATTCATATCCTGTACCTTCTACCGCTTTATCCCCAACTTCTTTCAATATTCCGGGTAATTTAACAGCAACTTCCTCATCTTTCAATCCTTTCATTTTTTCAACCACAGCATCAGTAACATCCTCAATTTTCACCAAGAACTGTGCATGTACACCTTTGGCATAGATTTCTTCTTGCTTTGATTTGGCCCAGAAACCGTCTCTTAAGTAATTATGTTGAACAGAACTTGCTTTAGCAATGGCATCATAACCACAATGGTGGTTGGTAAACACTAAGCCTTCCTTGCTTACAATTTCACCGGTACATCCGCCGCCGAAAATGATAATGGCATCCTTTATGCTTGCTTTGTTAATACTGTAAAGTTGCTCTTTGGATAGCTTTAATCCACGCTTTACCATATTGTCATAAACCTGTTGTCCTAATAAATGTGGTAGCCACATCCCTTCATCAGCTTTTGTGAAGCTTTGGAGAAAGAGTACTAGAGCGATAAAAAAAGAGAATGATCGTTTCATATTTAAAGTTTAAATTCTTTTAGTGCTTGCAAAAGTAAGGGTTTAGCCGTAACCTGCTATAAAAACCGCTATTTTTTAGATTAACGGTAATTATAATAGATGTTTGAAAGGAATTGAAGCATGAATTTTGAAAAAGAAGGGAGTTTAACAGCTACGTCATACTAATTTCAGCCTGAATTTTTTTACTTAAACTATTAAAAACCAATGCATAAGACTCGTCTATCAGTTCAAGAGCCATTTTTTCGGCAATTCTTCCATCGCAAACTATAGTATTCCAATGTTTTTTACTCATATGATAACCAGGATGAATAAAATCAAAGCTCTCTCTCAACGAAACTGCCTTATCCGGATCACATTTTGCATTGAAAGAAAGTGGTTTTTCATCAATATCGGCAAGAAGGAACATTTTTCCACCAACCTTAAACACTAAAACTGTTTCATTAAATGGAAAACATTCCTCTATTCCTTTCTTTTTTAGACAATAGTTTCTCAGCGTTTCAATATCCATATAATGAAAATACAATTAATTATTTACCATGTACCATTAAAATTCAACCACTTACAAAAGTCCGAATAAATTGAGAAAGGAAGCTATAATTTTGTGGATGTTAAGGCGTTATTAAGGATAATTAAACGAACAAGAATCTATTTTTATTTATAAGGATTTTTAGTAAGTTTGGCCTTTATAATTAGTAAAAATAATAACAAACAAATCATAATTTATGAGTAAGAGCAAAACATCAGGAGGATTTCCATTGATTGTATCAGCGTTAGCAATTGCCATCTGTATTGGGATCGGCTGGTTTATTTTCTTAAAAATCATGGGTGCACCATCAAACTTTGAGGGTGGCGATCCTGAAAAAGGACATCCACACGGATTATTAGGAACAATGTATAAAGGTGGGGTTATCGTACCTTTCTTAGTTGGTTTCTTCTTAACTGTATGGGTATTTGCAATTGAGCGCTTTATCACAATTTCTAAAGCACAAGGTAAGGGCGCTACTGATAAATTCGTAGCTAAAATTAAAGGCTTAATTGCTTCGCATGATTTTGAAGGGGCAAAAGCGGCTTGTGATGCTCAAAAAGGTTCATTAGCTAATGTAGTATTTGAAGGTGTTTCTAAATATGAATTTGTTAGAAACGACTCTTCAATGGATAAGGAAGCAAAAGTTCACGCTATTCAAAAAGCATTGGAAGAAGCTACAGCATTAGAATTACCAATGTTGTCCAAAAACATGGTTGTAATTTCAACAATGGCTTCGATTGGTACTTTAACAGGGTTAATCGGAACGGTTGTGGGGATGATTCGTGCATTCGCGGCTTTAGCAAACGCAGGTGCACCTGATACTTCTGCCTTAGCAACAGGGATCTCTGAAGCCTTAGTAAATACATTAGTTGGTATCGGAACATCTTGTTTCGCTATCATTTTCTATAACTTCTTCAGTAATCGCGTAGATCAAATTACTTACGCGATGGACGAAGCAGGATTCTCTATTATTGAAGAATTCCAATCATCAGAAAAATAATTCTGATGAGGTTTATGGAAAAAAACTTATTTAATCATCTAATAATAAAAGAAAGAAATGTCTAAAAAACCATCAAAAGGAGGAGCACCATCACTGGACATGACACCTATGGTGGACTTGGCTTTCTTGTTGGTGACGTTCTTTATGTTAACCGCCTCGTTCCGCATGGCCGAGCCCGTAACGGTTGACCCGCCTTCTTCAATTGGGCAGGTAACTTTACCGGATAACCATATCATGGCTACAATAGACGAAAAAGGAAGAGTGTTCTTTGGTATTAGTAATAGCAGCGCAAAAATGAACGCGCTTGTTGAGATGGGCAAGAAATATGGTGTTAGTTTTACTGATCTTCAAATAAAGAAATTCAGTGGGATAACCAGTTTCGGAGTAGATATCAAAGACCTTCCACGTTATATCGATGCTACTGAAGAGGAAAGAACAAATTTTCAACCACAAAAAGGGATTCCAATGGATACCTTGAATAATAACAATCAATTGAAGGATTGGATATCTATGGGTGGTGTAGAAGCGGTTAAAATTTATAACGAAGCAAAAGAGAAAGCGGAAACCTCCGGGCAGGAGTTTAAAGCAGAAAAACCACGTTATGCCATCAAATGCGATGGCGCTACAAAATACATTTATGTAAAGGATGTGGTTAAAACATTTACAGATTTAAAAATTTATCAATTCAACCTTATTACGTCTTTAGAAGGA
>JBFWYJ010000234.1:0-5569 GCA_050186555.1 Bacteroidia bacterium | reverse complement strand
GGAGATGGTTTGTCGTCAAAAATTTTTGACTTAAATACTTTTCTATATTATTCTAAAGAAGTATATCGAAACAATACACAACAAATAGATCCCATAGAAAAATTTGATTACAATAAAGAATTGAATATTCATGATGTAGTAATAGTCATGGCTACTGAATCGACAATAAGGCGATTTGGTTGGGGGTCTGTTGATATTCTGCAGTCTTTGGTTAGAAATAAAGATGGGGACTATAAACCACAAGAAGCAATTCAAAAGAAAAAAACATCAAGAGAATCAAGAATAAAGTACTGGATAGAATTTATTAATAATGACTCAAACTGGCTAAAAGATGTAGAATTAAGAGCTAAAAGCAAAGGTATATCTAAAGATTCTGCAATAGTTCTTGACGCTATTTACCAGACAGATTTAGGGAAATAATCTAAGTATCTTTCATGAGTTTTTCTTTCAATAAAGCCAACTCCTGACTTAATTTTTTTATTTGTTCATGTTGCTTCGAATTTACAACAGATAAATGAACCAAAAATAAAATAATTGCAAAGATGGCTACTAAAAACATTAAGGAAGGAGCGTAATAGACTCCCAATAATTTTGCGATAATATCAAGCCCGTTTCTCCAAAAACTAAACAGCAATAACACAACAGTACACACAATCCAAATAATTGAATATTCAGCTCTTAATCTTCCTTTAGCAATTAATCTAAAGATGAAAAGCATGAATAGCAAAGCACCTACAATACTAATAATCTGTATTTTAATTGGTATGACGTTTTCCATAAAGCTTTATTCTTATAAATGTAAATAATATGCCCATTGTTACTTTAAACATATAGTATAAGTTATTAAAAGAAGAAATCGAGGATTTGCCTGATTCTCGATTCTTCATAATAACAGGAACTTCTTTGATTTTCAAGCCGTTCAAATGATATATCACAAGAGCTTCCGGCTCAGGGTAAGTGTCCGGGTAATGTTCAGACACAATCGCCAGCGCATTTCTGTTTAATGCTCGAAATCCGGATGTTGAATCTGTAATTTTTATTCCTAGGATTAATTTATTAAGCCATTTAAAGTAATTAATTCCCATTCTACGCAACCCTGATGATTGAAATCCGATTTTCTCAATGAAACGTGACCCAATAACAACATCGACCTTATCATTTTTAAATTCAGAAAGTAATTTCACTAATTGATCTGCAGGGTGTTGTCCATCACCATCCATTTGAACAGCAATATCATAATTATTACGGTACGCATAAATATAACCGGACTGAACTGCTCCACCAATTCCCAGATTAACGGGTAAATCCAAAAATGGTTTGTTTGCTTTCTTCAAAACTTCTTTTGTGGAATCAGTAGAACAGTCGTTTACAGGAAGAGGTGTAATTTCAAAGTCAGTTAAATTAAGATTAGCAAAATCACTTAATAAATTATTGATAGAAGACTCTTCGTTAAAACAGGGTATTACAATTAAAACTTTCATCGCTTTAATCTCTATCGCCTTTTTTTAATTTGTCATAATCAGGAACATCTAATGAGTTCCAAAACTCCGATTGCTCATGTTCATTCAATTTTAATTTACCAAACACTAACCAATATGTCTTCTCCGACATTGAATGAAAGTGAATCAAGCCTTCTAATGATTGCTTAGTTTGGAAGAGGTTCAAACTAATTCCTAAACCTGCTATAATCACAAAAATTGGTTTTATCCAAGTATTAGTTCTTATGTCAGTAGGTTGCTCGAACACATATCTTATTAAATAACCTATCGGTATTACCATATAGGCTAAGTGTTGGACAAATGCTCTTGCAGCGAAAGAACCGCCAAAAAACCAATCCCACCAACAAGAGATTAAATATGTTGTAAGGACAATTGAAACAATAATTAAATTTCTAAGGGTTTTGTTTGCTTTCATGAAAAACAATCCAATAAAAGCTAGCAAGAACAATGGCGTATAAACGAATAGTCCCTTTCTGTAGCTAAATAATACATTGATTACCTGAGGGTCGCCCCAAAAAAAACCTTCGTCTCCATAAGAAAAATACAATAATTGTCCTGTTCTAAATTTCCAAAACAACATTTGCGGTAGCCAAATTAAAAATGAGGTTAGAATAATTAGCAATATTGATTTCCAGTTATTAAACCAAAAACTAAATCTTTCTTTAATATTTGATATGTCATGTTTCGGCCAAAAAACAAAAAACATAGCTATTAAAATATCCGTCGGACGAATTAATGATATCAAACCAATTAAGAAGCCAATCACTATTGCACTGATTAACTTTTGGTTTTCGTGCCAATTACATGTTGCAAGTAAAAATGATGAGTAGAGTAAGAACAATGCAGAATGAGACATCTCTGGCATCGAAACAGAATAGTAGAATAAACTGGTTCCTAAAAAAACTATTATAATAGAAATGCTTGTAACCAATTCTGAAAAAAACTTTCTAAGCAAACTTCTTAGAATGAAAAGAGACAAAAGCCCATAAAAAATCATACCCCAGTGAATAACAGTTGCGAAAGGCTCACTAAATCCGTCCCTGGGGTCATTTTGGTTTAGTGCCACCTTATATCCCAATGCAAAAAATGGGGAATACATTAACGACATGCCATATGTTGTTTTAGGAATGTGTTTATTGTCAATCGGGCAAATTGGCAAGTAATTATCCACGAAATTTGGATTATTAAATTCATAAGAACCATCATTTAAAAAATGAGCAGGGAGATAAGAATAGTAATTGGCAACATCCCAAGAAAAAGGATGTTGTCCTTTATGCCAATTGCGCCAGCCATCCATGGTTACAATTGAAAAACATGATATAGCAATTATTACCAAAACGCTTGGTTTGCTTAAATAAGAATTTATTTTGGAGGGCAATTTCAAAACTAACGCAATTTATATATCAATAATCCTCTATGGCTTGCTATTACTTTCTCTGTTAAATCTACCGGATAGAGTTTTTTAAACTTTACTGAATCGTTAAGAACCAAATATTTTATTTCCGGATTGTTCATTAAAAACTTAATGTCTTCGGATACAGATTCCTCACCAAAAGTTGTTCCCGCTTGATCCATTAAATATAAACTGCCACACCAAGTTGGGTCGTAACCGGAAAGGAACTTATCATTTCTCTTAATTCCTAGTTTCCTTAATTTTATCTCCAAATCTTCATAAGCTCTGTAATCACCTGTCCAATAATAAATTTCTCGCGAATTTCTTTCATGATAGATTTTTTTGGTGTGCCTTGATGATTCCTTTATATTGAAAAAAAACACTGTCAAAATAAGTAAAGAAATAAATCCATACACCCTACTTGAATGCCTTAGAATTGTCTCTAGAACAGTTAAAACAATAAATAAGCATGCAGGCAATATGGCAATAAAATAATAATCATGCCAACGAAATTGATTATTAAACAAATAAATGTAACAAGAAAGTCCTAAAACATACAAGATTGTAATTAAAGAAATAAATCTATTAGACCACTTTAATAAAGCAATAAATAAAGTTAGAAAACCAAGGAGCAACACATATGTTTCATAGGCGTACAAATGTGTTTTCCATAAATTAACGATTGTTTCAATTGTAATTTTAATTTCCTCCCAGCCATTTGACATAACAGGCTCCAACGCAAATGCAGCGTTATTATAATGTTTACCTAACCATCTTGCATACAAATACCATGAAAAAACTATTGCTAATCCTCCCAGTAAAGCCAAAATTACTTTTCCTTTATCCCTAAATAAATGTGTTTGATTATTGCTTTTAAAAAACTTGAAATAATCTGCAATAATTAAACAAATAACAATAACAAAAACAATCGCGGAAGTGGCTTTTATCAAAGCGGCAAGGCTTGCCATTAAAACGAACTTTAATAATTAACTAGTTTTATGCTCTTGAATGTACAAATACATAAAATACCAAGAGCCTAATTGTAATGCCACGCTTGGAGCGTCAGGCATTGAACTTGGCGTGTAAAACAGCAAGACTGGAGAAACAATTAATGCAGCAAGTACGGAAAATGAAATAAAAGCATTTTTCAATATTCTATTGTAGAAAAGAAAAAAGTAACTGAAACCAAATACAACTGTAATTAAAGAAATAACTCTTAAGTAAAATTCATCGAATTCAAATAATTTATAACAAACAGCCGCGGCATAATAAATAATGGGGAACTCGATTCCGGTTATGCCTTCTCCAATCAAGTGGCGATGAATCATTGGTTTAAAAAAATTCATGTCGCCCTTGTAGTAGTTTAAAGCAATTGATGCTCTGGAGGTCTGCGCTGACATATGAATAGAAGATGGGCGAGTGTGTAAATAGTCATATAAACCGAGCATATTGGTAAATACACAAAAACCTACAATAAAAATTAATAAAGAAAGCCATTTCCTGGAAAAGAAAGCTATTTCAATTACCTTAAAAAAGGATCCTATGTGTAATTCAGCCGATGACAATATTTGTATAATTCTCTTCAACTGACTTTTTCTTTTATTGTCACTTTAAGAGTATCTACATCGAATTTTTCAAAATTGCAATTTCCTAGAAAAGGAAAGACATGTATACGATGATACTTCTCTTGCCAATCTTCATACTTAATTTTTATGGAATCTGAAAATTTGCACCAAGTATCAGTTTCATATACATGGTATCGAATGTGTTGCGCTCCCCAATGAATTAATTGCCCGTTGGCACCTTCAATTATCAACGCAATAGATCCTTCAGAAAAAGCATTATTGGTTCTCAGGTTACCGCTATATACAATAAAAAACTCTCCCTTTTTTAAGTGTTCCGGAAGATTGTAAGTAATCCTTAAGCTCTGAGAGTTTGATTTCATAATTCTGGAAAAACATCGTTGGCTTTCGCATATTAAAGTATCGTCCATGCGTTTACTTTCTTTTGCGCAAGCAATCATGGTGTCAAGTGTCTTATACTTGGGCTCACACGAAATCATCGTGAAAAAAATAATGAAATAAGCGAAAAATTTCAGATTCATGGCTTCTTATAAAACCATTTCTTTCACGTCTTCACATATCAATAATTTTCCCGCTGTTGCTTTTTTTACGTCATCAACAGTAATTCCGGGGGCCAGCTCTAATAATCTAAAACCACCCTCAGGCATTATTTCGTAGACGCCTAATTCAGTTACTATCTTCTTTACGCATCTTACTCCGGTTAACGGCAACGTGCATTTTGGCAAAAATTTAGATTGCCCGGCTTTATTTACTTGTTGCATGGCGACAATAATATTCCTTGCGCTGGCAACCAAATCCATTGCACCACCCATACCTTTAACCATTTTCCCCGGAATCTTCCAGTTGGCAATATCACCATTCTCACTTACTTCCATTGCGCCCAGTATTGTAAGATGTACCTTTTGAGCCCGAATCATTCCAAAACTCATTGCGCTATCAAAAATAGAAGAACCCGGTAATAAAGTTACCGTTTGCTTTCCCGCATTAATCAAATCTGCATCTTCTTCACCTTCAAAAGGGAATGGACCCATTCCCAAAATACCATTTTCACTTTGCAACTCTACATTAATCCCTTCAGGAATATAATTAGCAAC
>JBFWYJ010000233.1:0-5570 GCA_050186555.1 Bacteroidia bacterium | reverse complement strand
TTAGCCGGCTACTTTGATACACATCCTCAAGGTGGGGCCAACGTAGGAATCTATAACGACAATTATGACGGGCAATGGGGATGCTATCCTTTCCTTCCTAGTAAAAATATTTTTGCGCTTGACCAGAGCAATGGAATTTTTATGCTTAAAACACATTTATACAACGATGCTAATGTAGGCAATGAAACTGAAGTTGGTGGCGGAACAGGAGTTGGCACTTATACAGGAACAGTGTTAACAGGAATTCAGGAAAATGAATTTGGAAAAAACATACACCTTTATCCGAATCCGGTTAATCACCTTCTAACTTTTAACTTGCCTGTTGAGTTGGTGACACATGGATACCAAGTATCCATCACAGACATCAGAGGAAAAGAAATTTATCACCTTAGTAAAGAAGAATCTTTGTTAAGTCCGAGTGTATACAAAAGCATTAACGTAGAAAGTTTTTCAACCGGCATGTATTTCTTTAATCTATCGGTTGACGGAAACACAATCAAAAATTCAAAATTTATTATCGCACGCTAATTATTTATGGTTACCAAAAATTCTATTATTGGTGTAGTTGGGAGCGGTGCCATGGGTTCTGGCATTGCACAGGTTGCAGCAACAAACAATCATCAGGTTTATGTTTTTGATACAAATCAAGACGCTTTAGTTCGTTCAAAAGCTAATTTGGAAAAAGTTTTGTCCAGATTGGTTGAGAAAGGAAAACTTGATGATGCAAAAAAAAACAACATCATTGGCAATATTTCATTTGTAAATGAAATCAAAGACATGGCCAATTGCCATTTGATAATTGAAGCAATCATAGAGAAGTTAGAAATTAAAAAGCAAGTATTCGCTGAATTGGAAAGTATAACAGCAGGTAAATGTATTTTAGCTTCAAATACCTCATCTCTCTCTATTACCTCAATAGCGAGTGCTTGTAAAAATGCTGAAAACGTTATTGGCATTCACTTTTTCAATCCTGCACCTTTAATGCCATTAGTTGAAATTATTCCGGGTGTTGCAACTAATAATGAAATTGTAAAACCTATTACAGATTTAATCAGTTCTTGGGGTAAAACAACTGTTATCACTAAAGACACACCTGGATTCATCGTTAACAGAGTAGCCCGTCCATTTTATAGTGAAGCACTTAGAATTGCAGATGAACAAATTGCAGATTACGCTACAATCGATTGGGCCTTAAAAGAATTAGGCGGCTTCAAAATGGGGCCTTTTGAATTGATGGATTTAATTGGCCATGATGTTAATTATGTTGTTACTGAAACAGTCTGGACACAATTTTATTATGACCCGCGTTTTAAACCTTCCTTAACCCAAAAGCGATTATTGGAAGCAAATTTCCTGGGCAAGAAAAGTTCAAGAGGATTTTATGATTACCGAGAAGGTAGTGAGCCTTCTGAACCTACAAAAAACAAGGAATTAGGTGCGTATATTCTGAATCGTGTTTTGTGCATGCTGATTAATGAGGCTGCTGATACGCTGTATTTGGGAATTGCCTCTAAAGAAGATATAGATTTAGCCATGACAAAAGGCGTGAATTATCCAAAAGGACTGCTTAAATGGGCTGACGAACTTGGCATAGATAGTATCTTAAGCAATTTACAGGAGTTATACCGGTTATATGAAGAAGACAGATATCGTCCTTGCGTGCTTTTAAAACGAATGGCAAAGGAAAAGAAGTCGTTTTATTAGCTCATAAGCCACTTTCACTCATTTGATTATGAGGTATTTTGAAATAATAGAGGAATTTGATATATTTGTCTAAGTTAATTACCATGAAAAAACTAGCCATATTTAGCATTGGTGCATTTGTAGTTATCGCCTTTTCTTTTTTAGCATGTAAAAAGAAAAGTGATAATGGCGCCATTAAACCAGATTATAGTGCAGAAGCCGGTGGAGGTGGAAATCCAAATGCCGGACAAGCAACACAAACAGGAAGTGTGCCAATTACAAATCCTGCTTCTGAAAATTCAAGTATTAATGTCGGAGGTACTGGTTGGTTAAGTCCTTCTTGTGCGTCTTCAGGAAGTCTTTCACTTAAAGGTATCAACGGCTCTGTTGAAGTAACACTTTCATTTAGCAGTCCTCCAATGACCGGAACATACAACGTAAGTACTTCTTCAGGTCCTTCAAACGTTCAGGTAACTGTTGTTAATGCACCTAATCAACCAGCAGGCATTACATGGTACGGAAAAACAGGTATGGTTGCTGTGAATACAAATTCAAGTTCAATAAACGCCAATTTTACCGGTATTCAATGTACACAGTCTAACTTTAATTTCCCGGTGGTTACTATAATAGGAAATGTTGGTTGTAACTAATAAGTAGAATATTTTTTATAATTTAAAAAGCATGTTTAACGACATGCTTTTTTATTTTACAGAAGAATGAATCTTTCTCGAGTCCTCATAAAAATACGAAACACCTACTCTATCGATTTGCGGGCGCTATCATTAATGAGAATCGGATTGTCATTGGTTGTTATTGTTGATTTATTGATTCGTTGGTCTGATTTGGAAGCACATTACACAGATGCAGGTATCTGGCCAACTGATTTGCTGAAAAATTTCGGATGGCAAGACGGGTTTTGGAGTTTTCATGTGCTTAGTGGTAATAAAATTTACACTACAATAATCTTCAGCATCCATTTTATAATAGCCTGTTTGGTTCTAATTGGTTATAAAACCAGAATTGCCACCCTACTATTATGGTTATTCACGATTTCGCTTCATAACAGAAATTTGTTTGTTTTACAATCAGGAGATGATTTATTACGTGTAGCATTATTCTGGACTGTGTTTTTGCCATGGAACAGCTATTTCTCATTTGATGCGAGAAAATCTAATATTAAACAACGCGAACCCTTTTTCAATGTAGCAATTTTTGGCTTTATCATATTGATTTGTTCTGTTTACGTCTTCACAGTTTTATTCAAAAACAGTGCAGAATGGAGAACCGATTTCACTGCAATATATTACGCCTTAAGTCTTGAACAAATTAGACTTCCGCTGGGCGATTGGCTGTACCAATTTCCTCAGGGAATGAAAGTTTTAACTGCAATGGCTTATTGGATTGAAATACTTATTCCTATTCTTATCCTCTTGCCCTTCCGTAAAAAACAGACATACTTTCTGGCATTTATTTTTATTGTGTTACTACATTTATCGATTGGTTTAACAATGGAAGTTGGCATGTTTCATTGGATTGATATTTCAACAGCATTAATTTTTATACCCGGAAAAGCGTTCGACAAAATAGGTTTACGATTAAGAACATTTGGAATAGGATATAAAAAAAGAAAAAATCATTTACTTAACTTTTTAAAAAATGCCTTTCTAAGTTTTTGTATCATCATTTGTATTGTGCATAACCTCTCGGGATTTAATTGGTTTAAATACGAATTAGACGATAGTTTCCAAGTAGTGGTTAATGGATTAAGATTAAACCAATACTGGGGCATGTTTTCTCCAACAATTATGAAAGAAGACGGCTGGTACATTTATGAAGGTTTTGACAAAGACGGCAAACATTGGGATTTAAAATACAACAATCCGATTATTATCGTGGATAAACCTGAACACATTGTTAATGATTATAAAAACGACCGATGGAGAAAGCTGGCCGAAAATGTTCAAAGAATAGATTACACCTTCTTAAGGCCATTGGTTTGTAAATACTATCTTAGAAAATGGAACAAAGAACATCCTGAAAAGCAAATGGCAAGTTTAAGGTTATTGTTTATGGAAGAAAGTTCATTAGAGAATTATCAAACCAAACCAATTGAAAAAAAGGAGTTTTGCTTCTGTATTACTGAACCATGAATTATTGGCTAATAAAAAATTATTTAAGGCATTACTTCACTTCTAAAAAAAAGGGGCATGGTATTCATTCGCCTTTCGTGTATCAGCTGTGCGAAAATGTATTCTATAATAATTTTGATTTTTATGCATTTGATAAATTGCATAAAATCCGAAAAGAACTGAGCAAAGCTAAAATTCACTTTCAAGTTGAAGATTTTGGTGCAGGCTCTAAACACTTTAAAGATCAATCAAGAAGCATTGCTTCAATAATCAATCACGGCATTTCTACCAGACCGCAATCTGAAATGCTGTTTAAGCTCATTAATTATTTACAACCAAATACGATTCTTGAATTAGGTACTTCTATAGGCATCAATACGCTTTATTTTTCTAAGGCAAAAAGAGATGCAAAGATTATCAGTATTGAGGCTGAAAAAGAATTAGTAAGATTTGCCAAACAATTATTTAGCACAGAAAAAGCAAAAAATATAACTCTCATTGAAGGAAAATTTGATGATGTTCTACCTCAACTTTTGGAAAAAGAAAAGCCATTTGATATGATTTACATTGACGGTAATCATACCTATGATGCAACCATGAGATACACTAAATTATTACTTGAATCTACAACAAAAGATTCATGTATTATTTACGATGATATTTATTGGAGTGAAGGCATGACAAAAGCCTGGAACGAAATAATTGCAGACAAAAAAATTACGATTAGTATCGATTGCTTTTATTTTGGAATAGTATTTTTCAGAAACGAAAGCAAACAAAAAGAGCACTTTAAACTACTGTTATAAGTGCTCTTAATATATTAAATTGATTGAAGAACTAATACATCGATCCTAAAACGTGCATCAATTTCTCTATCTGGCTTTGCCATAATAATTTGGAAGATTCTCTATCCGAAGAACTTTCGGCAAAATCAGCAATAATCAAGGAGATATCATTTGTGAGGTCGTCTTTTTGAATTTTAAACTCAAAATAACTTCCATCAACTTTATCTACCCATTGATATCTAGCCAATTGATTGTCGATTGTTTTAAGCAATCTCGCTTGTTGCATTTGGCCATCCCAAATGAAAGTATAAATACCATTTCTGATATTCACATCATCACAAAACCACTCTGATAATCCGCTTGGTGTTGAGAAAAATTCATACAATAATTCAGCGGAAGCACGCATTGGAAATTCCATCTCAAATTTTCCGCTAGGCTCCTTATCTGTTTGAACTGAGTATACAGCATCAGAACGAAGTGGGTTGGTTATCGATGAAGCTATAGACGCTATTTTTGAAGCAGACAGGGTTTCAATCTGTTCTTTGGGGATTGTGTTAAATACCGCAACAACATCTTTTCCGTTCGACTCCTCTTCAGAACCATCATTCTTCTCGATTTTTGATTCTTTCTTTGATTTTAAAGTCTTTTCTACTTTTTCCACTTTTGGAGCAGTAGACTTTACCACTTTTTCTTTAACCGGTTTAGCCGGTTTTTCTACTTTTTTGGGCGCTGCTTTTTTTGGCGCTATTTTCTTTGCTACTTTTTTAGCCGGTTTTGGAGTTGCTTTCTTTACAACTTTTTTAACAAGTGCTTTCTTTTTTGGCGCAGCCTTCTTCGTAACCTTTTTAACAGTTTTAGCTTTCGCATTTACTGCCTTTTTTACTGGTTTAGAGGCTTTTGCCTTAGTATTTTTCTTTGGCGCAAGCTTTTTAACTGCCTTTTTTACTGTTTTTTTTGCAGCGACTTTCTTTTT
>JBFWYJ010000232.1:0-5579 GCA_050186555.1 Bacteroidia bacterium | reverse complement strand
CGTGGGGATTTGGAAAAGATGATTCAAAGGAAGCTGCACACGCAAATAAAAGAGATGCTTTTACAAAAGAGTACGAAGACCGGCTTGCAAAAGTGCAAGTCGAAAATAATACTGCGATCAAAGTAATACAACGATGCGATGATAAAGAAACATTTATCTACGCTGATCCACCGTATATCGGTTCGGATCAAGGTCATTATAAAGGTTATTCAGAAAACGATTACCGAGAACTTCTCGATGCGCTGGCCAAGGTGAAAGGGAAATTTTTGTTGAGTTCTTACCCTTCAAAAATTCTAAGCACCTATATCAAAAAATACAAATGGAAAGTTCAGAAAGTGACAAAAAGTGTAGCAGTTACAAAGCATACCGATAAAGTAAAAACGGAAATGATTGTAATGAATTACGATCCCGCAAAAATAAAGGTCTTTAAACACACTATGAAGCCACAGGATAAGAAGGAACTACAAAGTTTATCGAAACAATTAACCCGATTAAAATTTTAAGAAGATGAAAATTACAACCAAGAATTATTTTAAAGCCATTAAGGAAGTTGGTTTTGAAAATATACCGGAAGTGCTGAAAAAATCTCACTTGGTAATGATGACAAAAACAGATGAAGGAAAAGACTGGAGCATTTATGAAAGCGATGCCGATGTAAAGCGTGTGTTCGATTTAGCTTTTGAAAAGTTGGAGGAGTTCATTGATGATAAAGGCGATTTATCAGGCGTGAATGAACATCCTGCAATTGTTCGTGCAAAGGAAGACGCTGAAGGCTACAAGCATTTACCGCTCGATAAATTAAAAATGATTTACCGATTGGAGTTGGATGCCGAACAGGAAGATGGCTTGACTCCCGAAATAAAAATCAGAAAACCTGCATTGGAGAAAGCAATTGCAGAAAAGGAAGGAAAGGAAACACCAGAGAAAAAGGAATCTACATTGGCAGAGAAATTTGTTAAGCGATTTATTTTACTAAGTGGCAAAACGCATCAGAAAAAAGAAATTGAGGGATTTCTAAATGATGTGCAGGATGCGATAAGGGAAAAAGAAATCGTTAAGGACGATGCGTTGTCAAAAGAGGTTCTGTTAATTCAGAATAAACTTTTGACATTGGTAAATACAATGGGCAAAAGCATTAAGGCGGAACTATCTCCTGCAACAAAGAAGCAATTGCAATTGGCTGTAAACAAACTGAAAGTTAAACCAAAGAAAAAAAGTTTGAACGGTGTTGAAGAAGAAGAAACAAAACCGAAGCAAAATTTGATGAGCAGTATTGAATTTGCTAATCTTCATTTTAATTCGATTGGTTTCACAGGGAAGTGGTTGGACTTGATTGGAGATCCGAGTCCAGGATTCACAGCGATGGTTTTTGGTAAGCCGAAAATGGGTAAATCCTATTTGTGCGTTGACTTTGCAGGATACTTAGCTCGTAATCACGGAACGGTTCTTTATGTTGCCAACGAAGAGAAGTTGGACGCAACGCTACAAATGAAACTCAACGACAAAGATGTTAAACACGAAAACCTTTTTGTGAGTGATTATTTGCCGGAGGATTTAAGTAAATACCAATTCATCATTTTGGATAGCGTGAATAAACTCGGTTTAAATCCTAAAGACTTAGATAATCTTAAAAGAAAAAATCCGGGGAAGTCTTTCATCTTTATTTTTCAAACAACTAAAGATGGAAATTTCAAAGGAGCAAATTCATATCAGCATGATGTGGACGTTGTTATTGAGATTCCCGAAAAAGGAAAGGCAACTCAGTTCGGCAGATTCAATGCCGGTGGCGAGATGAATATTTTTGAAGATGCTCCTGTTGGAGAAACAGATGAACTAAACGGTACTAAAAAGAATGAAAAAAAGAAAACAGCCAAAGCAAAGGATTGGACTGAACCTGAATGGTTGGATAAAGCAGACTGGAATAATTTAAAAATCATTAAAAAGTATGTCGATCAAGGAAAGTACAAACAGGCAATGAATCATGCGATGGATTGCGATACCGTTATTCGGGAAGAAATTCCCGGTGACATTTGGAAAAAGATGGGTGGTGAATTAACCAAAACAGGAGAAGAGAAGCTGAAGGCAAAAAAGGAGCAGGAAACTGAGGATTGGACTCAAGCCAAACATTTAGACTCTATGCAACGATCCCATTTAATGAGAATCGAGAAACTTTTTGAAGAAGGAAATATGAGGGAGGCAATGCGTCAAGCCGCATTTTTGGATGCCGTTGAAAGAGAAACAATCCCACACAATATTTGGAAGAAAATGCGAGGGGAAATAAATGAAAAGGGGAAACTCAAGCTCAAATTGGCCTCTAATTTTGATAGTCGGCC
Source organism: Bacteroidia bacterium (assembly GCA_050186555.1). Taxonomy (GTDB): domain Bacteria; phylum Bacteroidota; class Bacteroidia; order B-17B0; family Aurantibacillaceae; genus Aurantibacillus. Next base: position 3,246 of record JBFWYJ010000232.1, on the reverse strand, counting down.
TGATGATCTTAATCCGAAGTTCATCTTTAGCCAAGTCCCGACAATCATCCTTTTGGAGGCGTTAAATGAAGGCTTTGACCTGAAGGGGCTTATTAGGGCAGAATTAGCCAATCGTGGGCAAGATGCCGAAGGGAACTGGGTTGGCTTTGATGAGGCAGCTAAAATCCATAAAATCAAAAAATAATGGCAAAGATTAGGGGGTGAAAACCACCCCCATTTTTTTTGTACTTTTGCCGAGAGAAAGAAATTTAAGCCTCTTTAATCAGGTGACCGTACAAGTCCCAAATCCGAGCAAAGTCCCTTGTATCTTCAAGGAGTTCGTTCATATTTGGTCTGGAAGGGGGTACTTAACCGGAAAACCCCTGATAAAGCCTTATTTATCAGGGGCTTTTGGTTCGATAAATCCTCGTCAAATAAGAAAAATCAATTATTTTTAATGAGTTGCTGGTTCGATTTCGGGAGCCTTGAAGCATTAAGTTGATGATTGTCATCATTAACTTTTCTTGAAGTTGATTTTAGAAACACATCATGTTCTATTTCTGCTAACATGTAAAGGTAATCTCTTATTTGTGATATTTCCTCATCATTGTAAACTGAACCATCACTTTGTAAAATCGTTTTACACTTACTTAAACACACTTTTTCTGATTTCATATTTTAATTGGTTTATATAACAACTAAAATACAGATAACTATTTTGCACAGGTATAATACCGAGGGCAATTGGGTTGGCTTTGATAAAGCTGCTCAAATCCATGAGATCAAAAAAATAAGGGTTTTTAATAGTATAAAATTTAGCGGAGTATTTCGACGCTTTTGGTTGTTTTTTGCATATTGATATTTTTTATTTCCTTACATTTGAGTCTCAATGCTAAAAAAGCACTTAATATTAAGCTTATTACTTTTCGCCTATACAATTGTATTAGGTCATAGCATTATTCCGCACCACCACCATCATGATGACGATCATGAAACTGAACAAACGGCTCATCACCACGGTCATGACCATGATGATAAAGACGAAGATTCTGATTTCTCATATGGATTTGAAAACTATTTTCATTCAGGCACAACTGCCGATATTCATCAACAAACAAATACCATAGATGTAATTTCTCTGGCAGTAATCAGTACTCATTTAGTCGTTTCTAATTTTGAATTAAAGCTTGTTGAATTACCGCCGCCGCTTAAAAGGGCTAACAACGATTTTTTTCAGAGATTGTACTACTATCACTCCTCTTCGGGTTTTAGAGCCCCTCCATTTGATTTAGTTTAGGCTTTGCCTTCTTTATTCACCTTTTACAGGTGTATTTTTTAACTAAATCATTTTTCAAATGCTTAATAAAATTATTGAGTTCTCAATTAAGAACAAACTTATAATTGGCTTATTTATATTAGCCCTTACCCTTTACGGTAGTTATCAGATAACACAACTACCCATTGATGCTGTACCTGACATAACCGACAATCAGGTACAAGTAATAACAGTTACTCCTTCATTGGGTGCACCTGATGTAGAAAGGTTAATCACATTTCCAATCGAACAGGCAAATAGTAATATTCCGGGTTTAAGGGAAATCAGAAGTTTTTCCCGGTTTGGATTATCCCTTATTACTATTGTGTTTAATGACGATGTAGATATATACTGGGCGAGGCAACAGGTAACGGAACGATTAACGATTGCACAGTCGCAAATTCCTAAAGGTGTGGGAGAACCTAAATTAGCACCGGTAACAACCGGCTTAGGTGAAATTTATCAGTATGTACTCAAACCAAAAAAAGGATATAAAAACAGGTACAATGCAACCGAGCTACGCACTATTCAGGATTGGATAGTTAAACGACAATTAATCAGTGTGCGTGGTGTAGCAGATGTTAGCAGTTTTGGAGGAAGAGTAAAACAGTATGAGATAGCAGTAAACCCAAGCAACCTAAAGTCGCATGATATTACTATTAGTGATGTGTTTACGGCACTTGAAAAAAATAATGAAAACACAGGTGGTGCTTATATTGAAAAAGCATCAACTGTTTTATATATACGAGCAGAAGGATTAATTGCAACCATTGATGATATACAAAACATTGTGGTAAAAAATCTTGAAAACGGAACACCTCTTTTAATTAAAGATGTTGCAGAGGTGCGTATAGGAAATGCAACCCGCTACGGTGCTATTACTTATAATGATGAAGGTGAAGTGGCAGGCGCTGTAGTAATGATGCTGAAAGGTGATAACAGTAGCCGTGTAATTGCAGATGTTAAAGAAAAAATTGAAAAAATTAAAAAGACACTACCTGAAGGCGTTGAACTTGAACCATTTCTAGATAGAACCAAGATGGTGAATAGTGCGATTACAACTGTCACAAAAAATCTTTTGGAAGGCGCTTTAATTGTTGTATTCATTCTCGTTTTATTTCTTGGAAATTTCAGAGCCGGTTTGATTGTAGCTTCGGTAATTCCCTTAGCGATGTTATTTGCCGTTATCATGATGAACATCTTTGGCGTGAGTGGAAACTTAATGAGTTTAGGAGCACTTGATTTTGGTTTGATTGTAGATGGGGCTGTAATTATTGTGGAGGCTTGTATGTTTCAATTGCACACGTTCAAACAGAAAAGCATTAGTCAGGCGCAAATGGATTATTTAGTGAACAGTACTTCTGCAAGAATGCGTAATGCAGCTGTATTTGGGGAACTTATTATTCTTGCTGTGTACTTGCCTATATTCACACTACAAGGCATAGAGGGTAAAATGTTTATTCCTATGGCACAAACTGTAGCCTTTGCTCTACTTGGTGCATTTATCCTTTCGCTCACCTATGTGCCAACTATGACTGCACTTTTTTTGAAGAAAGTATCTCACCATAAAAACTTTTCTGATAAAATGATGGATGTATTAGAACGCATACATCAAAAATATTTGCTTAAAATTTTAACCATTCCTAAAACAGTGATTACTGTTTCTGTTACATTGTTCATTTTATCCATTTACATCATGTCAACCTTAGGTGGTGAGTTCATCCCTGAGTTACCAGAAGGAGATTTTGCAGTAGAAACACGTGTGTTAACAGGAAGTAATATTACTACTTCATCTGAGGCGATTTTAAAATCTGCACATATACTTTTGAATAAATTTCCTGAGGTTAAAAAAATTGTAGGTAAAACAGGTAGTGGTGAAATCCCCACTGATCCAATGCCAATGGAAGCTTCGGATATGATGATTATTCTGAAAGATAAATCAGAGTGGACTT
>JBFWYJ010000231.1:0-5580 GCA_050186555.1 Bacteroidia bacterium | reverse complement strand
ATTAAACCATAATACGCAGATAGATTTATATGGGGGGATTTCAGATAACAGTGGGATGAAAATAAGTTTTGTAAGCATGGGGGTTTCTTGGAGATTAGTACCGAAAAGGCTTAAAGCCCCTATTGTAAAACCATAAAATTAACTACTAACTTAACCGGTTGATTATCTTTCTTAATGTGCTTAACAATAATTACCTTTGACGTTCTGAATAAATTATAATATACTTTAGTGGAAATATTTCATTTACTTTCTTTTCTTATTGTACTTTCTGCAATTTTTGCTTACATCAATTACAGGTATTTGAAACTGCCAAACGCCATTGGCCTAATGTTTATCTCCTTGGTATTTTCAATCCTAATTATCTTAACCGGTAATTTTGTTCCTTCCCTAAAGGAATTAATTTCAGCGCCTTTAAATAATATAAATTTCAGCGATCTTTTACTTGAAGGCATGCTAAGCTTCATGCTGTTTGCCGGAGCCATTCACGTTAAATTTGAGGATTTAAAGAGCGAAAAACTCAGTATTTTGTTGTTTTCTACAATTAGTGTAATTATCAGCACTTTTATCATTGGTTATGCCACATTCTATTTATTGTCTGCATTTGGCATTAATATGGAACTAATTAATTGTCTTTTGTTTGGTGCTTTAATTTCACCAACAGACCCCATTGCTGTGCTAAGTATTTTAAAAAGTGCCGGCGTCTCTAAATCCTTGGAAACAAAAATTGCCGGCGAATCATTGTTTAATGATGGTGTAGCTGTTGTTGTATTTGCAACCATCCTTGAATTTGCACAACCCGGATCATCACCAAGCTTTCAAAGCATACTTGGATTATTTGCACAAGAATCCATTGGCGGCCTATTGCTAGGAATATTATTTGGCTGGCTTGGATATAAATTAATTGCTAGTATTGACCATTATCAGGTAGAGGTTCTCATAACAATTGCAATCGTAATGGGAGGCTACACTGTTGCTCACTACTTACATATCTCAGGGCCTCTAGCAATGGTAGCTGCCGGTTTAATAACAGGAAATCAAGGTAAAAAACTAGGTATGTCAAAGATGACGGAAGAGTATATTGATAAATTCTGGGAATTAATTGATGAAGTTTTAAATGCCATTCTGTTTGTATTAATAGGATTAGAACTATTGGTTCTGCAATCTAACCATAACATCATACTGATAGCAATTATTTTAATAGCAATCACATTAATTACCCGGTTCATTTCAGTTTATATTCCTTCTCTAGCAATTAGTTTCAAAGAGAAAATTAATAGAAGGACATTAATCATATTAACTTGGGGAGGATTAAGGGGTGGAATTTCGATTGCCTTAGCATTATCCATACCAAATTATTTAAACAAAGATATTTGGGTGAATATTACATACGTAATTGTTTGCTTTTCAATCTTAGTTCAAGGATTAACAATAGGAAAATTGGCATCCAAAAAAAATTAAAAATCCTTTAACCAAGCAAAGGATCTTTCCTCGATTAGTTCACTTTTTGAGTTTAGAAATTTTAGATATTCATTTGCAACTGGAGAATGCTCCTTGCCTTTCAACCAAATCAATCTCCATTTAGTTTGAATTGGTAGTCCTTTTGTCGGTATTACATGCAATTCATTATTCTGTAACTCATTTCTAATCCCAATTATTGGCATTATAGATATTCCTATACCCGCAAGAACAGCTTGCTTAACTGCTTCGTTACTGGTTAATTCGATATTTTTCAATAAACGAATGTTCTGTTTATTTAGAAACTTTTCCATCGTTTGACGGGTTCCAGAACCTTTCTCTCTGTATATAAGTTGATGCGATTGAATAATCTCTTTAATCGGAAAATTACCTTTACTCCTCACTTTTTTATTCCCGACTAAATACAATTTGTTTGAAATTAAATCCAATTTATCCACGTCAACATTTTCTGGTAATATTGATACAAGAGCAAAATCAATTTCATTATTCTCCAAACTTAACAACACCTTCTCCTTGTTCGTTACATCCATTTCTAATTCGATACCAGGATGTCTTTTCAAGAAATCGGTTAGGTAATATGGCATCACATACTTTGCAGTTGAAACAATGCTGATCTTTAATCTTCCGGTCAAATAACCTTTATGAGCCATGCCCTGGTAGTTTATTGCATAAACCTCATTAATTATCTTTTCAGCCGATTCCGCAACTTTTTTTCCAAAATCGGTAATATAAATTCTTTTCTTAATTATCTCTGTTAAAGGAATTTCAAACTGATCTTGCAAATTCTTTAACTGAATTGAAACAGCAGGTTGTGTCAAATTGAGCTTCTCAGCAGCCTTTGTTACACTTCCTTCCTTTGCTACCATCGAAAATACCTGTAATTGATGTAATGTATAGTTAATAAATATATTTTATGTATATCATTACAAATATAAATAAATACTAATGTATAATGAAACTAAATTTGTATCATGAATAAAGATATAACACAAGCCAGAAACAAATACTTAATCATGTTAATTGTAATAACAAGCTTAATAAGCTTATCATTACTGATTTATAAACTTAGGATTTGGATTAAGAACGGAATAGATGTGGTGATAGATTTCTCACATCATCATTACTTTTTAACTGCGTTTTTTCTAATCGCAACAACCCTAATCATTCTAAAAATTAAAACCAAAAAACAAACAAAATGACAAGAATCACTGTAGCTAAAGGCGATGGTATTGGTCCTGAAATTATGGACGCCACCATCAAAATCATGAAAGCAGCCGGCGCCCAACTTGAAATTGATGAAATTGAAGTTGGTGAAAAAGTATATCTTTCCGGAAATACTTCAGGTATCGCTAAAGAATCATGGGACACAATAAGAAAGAATAAAATCTTTCTGAAAGCTCCGATTACAACACCTCAAGGAGGAGGTTACAAAAGTCTTAATGTTACAACAAGAAAATTCTTAGGTCTTTATGCCAACATAAGGCCTTGTACCAGCTTACATCCCTTTGTTAAAACAAAACATCCAGACATGGATATTGTAATTATTCGTGAAAATGAAGAGGATTTGTATGCAGGTATAGAACATCAGCAAACTGATGAAGTAGTACAATGCTTAAAATTAATTAGTAGACCTGGTTGCGAAAAGATTGTTAGATATGCATTTGAATATGCCAAGCACTATGGCCGTAAAAAAGTAACCTGCTTCACTAAAGACAATATCATGAAACAAACCGACGGGTTATTTCATGAAGTATTTAATGAGATAGCTAAAGAATATCCTGAAATAGAAAATGAACATTGGATCATTGATATTGGTGCAGCAAAAATGGCTGATACACCTGAAGCATTTGACGTAATCGTTATGCCAAATTTATATGGGGACGTACTTTCGGATGTTGCAGCGCAAATAGCCGGATCAGTTGGACTAGCAGGATCAGCAAATATTGGTGAAGAATGCGCCATGTTTGAAGCAATTCACGGAAGTGCGCCAAGAAGAGCAGGTCAAAACATGGCCAATCCTTCGGGATTATTGCATGGCGCCATCATGATGTTAAACCATATTGGTCAAACTGAAATTGCAGAAAAAATCCAAAATGCCTGGTTAAAAACGATTGAAGACGGCATACATACTTACGACATTTTCAAAGAAGGTACAAGTAAACAAAAAGTTGGTACCAGCGAATTTGCTGACGCAATTATTTCTAATCTTGGAAAAAAACCGGTAAAACTTAAAGAAGTTAAGTACAATAAAGAGTCAGCTTTGAATTTACCAAAGTACAAAAGAAAAAATCCTGCTAATAAACAATTAGTTGGTGTTGATGTTTTCATTCAATGGAATGGTAGTGATCCAAATGAATTAGCCAATTCACTAAAAACAATGGAACAAAATAATGTAAAGCTTTCAATGATTACTAATCGCGGGATTAAAGTTTGGCCGGATGGCTTCAAAGAAACTTTTTGTACGGACCATTGGAGATGTAGATTTAAACCAACTGAAGGAACAATAATCAGTAAATCAGATATCATAGAATTATTAAAATCAGCAGAAACAAATAAAATTGACAGTATTAAAACAGAAAATTTATATGAATTCAACGGGAAGCCGGCCTATTCACTTGGACAAGGCCAATAACAAAAAAAACATGGACTTAAATTTATTAGATGGCGTTTATTCACAAAACGACGCATTAGATCTAATTACTAAATTAATTCATGTTAAAATTCAATATCATGAAAATAAAATTCAAAACACTCAGCTGGAAGAAGATATTAAAATGCGGGAGAATAGGATCATTGAGTTGCAAAAAGAGTTATACGACTTCAGAAAAACAATTCATGATAAGAAAAATAAAATTCGCCTAAGCGCCATAATAAATTACAACATCCATGAAAATTAGCAAGCTAAAAGAATCTTTAGTCCATGGCGTCTTTCCAAAGAAAGACGCCATGGATATAATTTTTGAACTATTTGATAATAAAATAAATTATCACAGACTCAAAAATCTAAGTCACTACGAACGATTTGGGAAAAAAGATATTAATAATGAAAAAAGGATAAAAGAACTGATAAAATCCAGAAACAGTATTATCAAATACATAATGAGTATCAGATCAAAAGAGGCAAAAATCAAAATCTACGCAGATATTAAGGTGGAAATAGTTTCTTAGTAGAATACGGCGATTTCGTTTAAGCTCTTTCTTTTTAAATCCGGCACTTTTGTTGTTGGAACAGGATAACCTACTGGAATTAATAAAAACGGTTTTTCATTTTCCGGTCGGTTAAGCACTTTACAAAGAAAATTCATCGGGCTGGGTGTATGTGTTAATGAAACCAATCCACAATGATGGATTGCTTCTAATAAAAATCCTGATGCCAATCCTACCGACTCAGAAACATAGTAATTGTTTTTCTTTTTTCCATCAACCATTTCATAAGAGCGTCTGAATACAATAATAAGAGCAGGCGCAATTTCAAGAAAAGGCTTTTGCCAGTCAGTGCCAATTGGCGCTAAATCATCCAACCAGTCTTGCGGCATTCTGCCGTTATAACTTTCATATTCTTCTTTTTCTGCCTCGATTCTAATTTGTCTTTTAATTTCAGGATCCGTAACTACACAAAATGTCCATGGTTGTTTGTGTGCACCAGAAGGAGCAGTAGAAGCGGTCAGAACTAGATTCTCCAACACTTCTTTCGGAATAGGCTTGTCTGAAAATTCGCGCACAGTTCTTCTTTTATCGAGAAACTCTAAATGCTCCTTACTTCTTTTGATTGTTTCTTCCCCGGAATATGATTCCTTTGAGTAATCAATAAATGTATATTGCTTCATGTAACTAAGTTACAACTTCAATCCAATAACACAAACATCATCCACTTGTTCCATGCTTCCTTTCCAATCTAGAAAGGCCTTCTCGAGAAGTTTACATTGCTCCTTCATCGGTAAATTTTTGTTAGAAAAAAGCAAATCTGAAAATTGTCTGTACTTAAACTTTTTTCCTTTTGGCCCGCCAAACTGATCAGCAAAACCATCTGTAAATAAATACAATAAACTTCCTTTAGATAATTTTAATGAATGTGTATTAAATGGTTTATAAACTTCGCTTTTA